>CAVCRL010000029.1:0-20414 GCA_963604455.1 Lachnospiraceae bacterium
AGATATTCATCAGGCTGGCGGAACGTCATTCCGTCCAGTTCGAAGCGGTTGGAATATTCCTCCACGGAATTGTCCTTGCGGAGGATGAGCTTGCCCTCGCCTACCCTGAACGCGGTGTCGATCGAAGAGCGCAGCCTTGTCTGAAGATCCTCCCAATCGGTTTGCGGCCACGGAGAGCCGTCTTCAGAATATGGCAGACATTCTTTGAATGCCGGCAGTTTCAGACGGTCGATCAAGAGGTTAAGATGTTCTGGATACTCCCCCTTGTCAGCCATCCTCATTATGTCCTCGATCCGGATGATGCCATTGTCTCCGAAAAAGCGGGAATATCCCTCCTCCTTCAGCCGCAGCATCAACTCGACCTTGTCCTCCCTGGCGGACCAATTCAGGTCTGCAAGAATATACGCCGTCCTTGAATCGCCGCTTAATATGCTCGCCATCACGTCATTGACGCTGTGGCACTTGACTTCCCTGCCGCTTATCGGCGAATATGTCCGTCCGATGCGGGCGAAGATTATGCGAAGGTAATCGTAGATCTCGGTCGTGGTGGCTACCGTGGAACGAGGGTTCTTTACATTGACCTTCTGCTCGATGGCGATAGCCGGCGGGATACCGTCTATGGACTCGACATCCGGCTTGCTCATCCTGCCGAGGAACTGGCGGGCGTACGAGGACAGGCTCTCCGCGAAACGGCGCTGTCCCTCAGCGAACAAAGTGTCGAAAGCCAATGATGACTTTCCCGAGCCTGAAATGCCGGTCACCACCACCAGCTTGTTCCTCGGAATCTCAACCGTGATGTCCTTAAGGTTGTTGACCTTAGCCCCTTTTATGATGATCTTGCCGTCTTCCGCCATAGTTTAAAATTTTCAGAACCGCAAATTTACGAATAATTGTCCGTATTTGCGGCACTATTTGATCCGAAGAAGAGGCGTGATTATAGCCGGAAAGGAGTCACTCGGCAACGCCATTATAACTGAAATCATAGAAATCGGCGAAGGCTCCACCCTCTCCCGTAGCGAACAGCCCCAAGATGATCCCTGTGAATCCGGAAGCGGTCTCGCTGCTGAGGTAACGGGTGTTCATCTGTCCGAGATGACGGTAATCCTTTCCGTCCGGAGACCAGGAAAACACGTAAACATATTCATTGCCCTCGACCTTGAGCCAGATCTTCCCGCCGGAGGCAGGAAACGATTCAATATGAGTCAATTCGCCAAGCCTGTAGCGGACATTGACCTTCCCGTCTTTCAGATAAAGGTCATAATGCGATCCGGCATCCATAAACACTGTGATTCCGGCCTCCGAACCTTTTCCGACACTAAGAGAAGTCACCGCACTGAAGAATATGTCCTCCTGACGGTGACCGATGAATGTCGGTGAGATGTGAGTCTCATCCAGACCTTCTTTGGAAGCCCTCAACCTCAATGATTTCCCGGTCCACAGATAGTTCTCCATAAACGGATTGCGAAGATATACCCAGTCATATCCGCATCGGTCCTTGCTGAAATCCAGTGAGGCGGGAGCCTTGTCCACAGAGTGCAGAGGCAGGGTCTGGACATTCATATCCAGATAAATCTCTCCGGTCCCGTTCACTGTTGGCCATCCATCTTCAGGCCACTCGACCGGTGAGATAAACGTCTCACGGCCAAGCAGATGATGGCTACCGCCCTGTGTCCTGAATCCAAGACACACCATCCACCAGGATCCGTCTGTCGCCTGGACAAAATCTCCGTGTCCCAAACCTTGGATCGGATTAGCCTGCGCGCTCATCTTGCAATGTGTAAGGATCGGATTGTCAGGATTTCCCTCATAAGGGCCGTCAATCGAACGGCTGCGGGCGATGGTCACCTTATGGGCATATTCAGTGCCGCCTTCAGCGATCAGCAGGTAGAACCATCCGTCCTTCTGGTAAAGGTGCGGGCCCTCGGGATAACGTCCGCCGGTCCCACGCCATATCTCTTTGACCTCTCCAAGTTTCGCCCCTGTCATAGGATCGATCTCGCAGAGTACAATTCTGTTGTCCGTAGTACCTGTGTACCAACATTTTCCGTCATAGAAAAACAGAGACGGGTCGATGCCGCCTATATCGACATAGACCGGATCCGACCACTCACCCGCAGGATCGTCAGTATGGACGATCATATTCCCTCCATTGCTGGTGTTTGTCGTTATCATATAAAAGATGCCGTCATTGTACCTGATTGTCGGCGCATAGATCCCACCCCACGACAGAGCGTCCGTCAGATCAATCTGCGAGCGGCGGTCCAGGACGTTTCCGATCTGCTTCCAGTTCACAAGATCCTTACTGTGGAATATCGGGACTCCGGGGAAATACTGGAACGAGCTGTTCACAAGATAGTAGTCATCACCGACAGCGCAGACACTCGGATCTGGATGAAAGCCTTTGATCACAGGGTTATCATATCCATACGCCAGCGCCGGGCATAGCGAAATGGCGGCTACCAGTATCAGCGTCAACCGGAAAAATCGCATATTCATAAATCTTATCATACAGGGTTGGTTTTTATATTCAACTAATAATCACAAAGATAGGAATATAGGCGCACAAAAACAACGCCTTCCGCAACCTTTCTTCCGCCGCAAGGTTGCAGAATTGCCGGAAATTGAATAAATTTGCGGACGGAATTGAGGTATGGTGTAATGGTAGCACTACAGATTTTGGTTCTGCCAGTTCAGGTTCGAGTCCTGATATCTCAACGAGGGAAGGAGAAACGCGATGTTTCTCCTTTTTTGGTAAACGGGGCAGGGGCCTTTTACCGAACACACTAATGTTCAGGTAATTGCATAATCCTGCCGGTCATTATCAGAGGGCAGCGACTTATAACAAACTTGCTTACAATAACATATCAATCACTCAATGAAAGGAGTACACATTTTTTTAGCCGATGGCTTCGAGGAGATCGAGGCTCTCGCCACTCTTGACGTTCTCCGCAGAGGGGGAATCGATGTCAAAACGGTCTCGATCACGGAAGACATAGCCGTGACCGGAGCGCACGGGGTACAGGTCGCCGCAGATTTGACCTGGAGCGGGTTCGAAGTTTCAGTTCAGTGCGAAGGAACTGACTGTAACGATGTTATGGTCTTTCCCGGAGGAATGCCCGGAACAAAGAACCTGGCCGAGAAACAGGATTTGATGAATATGATGGAGCGGCATTACGCTGACGGAGGAACCGTCGCGGCCATCTGCGCGGCACCCGGCCTCGTTGTCTCACAGCTTCCTACGCTGGAAGGCAAGAAGTTCACCTGCTACGATGGATTCGATGAGGCTCCGGCGGCGAAGGGTGGTGAATATGTCAGGGCTCCATTCGTGGCAGACGGCAATCTTATCACCGGCCGCGGTCCTGGATGCGCTGTCGATTTCGCGCTCGCGATTGTGGCACACCTCAAAGGTTCCGCCCTTGCGTCGGATGTCCGCGCGGCGATGATGATTTAGATTTGTGACCGGACTTACCGGCGGATGATGACCCGCTCGATTCTTCGTGGAACCGAGGTCATTATCTCGTACGGGATTGTGTCCAGGATGCCGGCCAGCTCACTCACGGTTGGATCTTCACCGAATATGGTCACGGTGTCCCCTACCTCGGCAGGCACACCAGTCACGTCAAGCATACACATATCCATACAGATGTTCCCGATGGTAGGCACACGGTGTCCGTTCAGCGAGAAGCTGGCGTGCCCGCACCCAAAATGCCTGTCGATACCGTCCGCATAGCCGACCGGGATGGTGGCGATACGTGTTCCCTCCGGAGCGATCGCCCCGTGCTGTCCGTAGCCGATAGCCCCGTCCCCAGGCTTCAGATCTTTTATCTGAAGGATCTTGACCTTTAATGAGGCGACTGGTCTCAGACGAACCTCCGGCAGGGCGCTGATTCCATATATTCCCACGCCAAGGCGGACCATATCATATTGATACATAGGGAATCTTTCGATTCCGGCTGAATTGAGAATATGCCACATCGGGTGATAGCCGAGCGCCTCGTCTATTTTGGCGGCGTTGTCTCTGAACATCGAGATCTGTCCCAACGTGAACTGATCCATAGCCGGATCCTCCGCGACTGCGAGATGTGAATATATTGACTTGACCTTTATCTCGCAGTGCGTCCTGAGATATTCAGTCAATTCTTCGAGTTCCGAGGTCATAAAGCCCAGGCGGTGCATTCCGGTGTCGAGTTTGATATGAACCGGAAAGTCCTCTATGCCACGGTTTTGCAGTGTGGCCACGAGGGCTTTCAATGTGTACAGGTTCGGGATTCCCGGCTCAAGATGGTTGTCAATAATCTCATCAAAATAATCAGTACCGGCCGTGAGCACGAGAATCGGCAGACTGATACCGGACTGACGCAGCTCTATGCCTTCGACAGGCAGGGCGACTGCCAGATAGTCAGCCCCGGCGTTCTGCATCATCAGAGCGAACTCCACGGCCCCGTGACCGTAGGCATTGGCCTTTACAAGCACCAGAAGCTTCGTTTCACGCCTCAGCATTGAACGAAAGTACCGATAATTTGCAAGACAATTCTGGAGATTCAGCTCCAGTCTTGAGAAATCTGTTACGCCATTTGACATATTCAGCATCAAAAATCTGACAAAATTACTGTTTTTTCGTCAAACTCTCCGCCAAAATCTCTATATTTAGAATCTGGCCTATTCCTTGATGAAAGGGGCATCGGTGGGCAATCACCGACCGACTATGTATTTTACCGCACGTAATTGCCTGCTTGCGAAAGTTATATTTTAAAGAAAAACATTATGAGCACCGGTTTAATCTGGATAATAATGATTGTCGTGATGATCCTCAGCCAGATCGTCCAAAGTATGCTTCAGAGCAGATTCGAGAAATATTCACGTGTCCCGACCAACAGCGGGATGACCGGAGCGGATGTCGCCCGGAAGATGTTGTCGGACAACGGGATCACCGATGTCAAGGTAACCTGCATTCCGGGTCGTCTGACCGACCACTACAATCCGCAGACAAAGACCGTGAACCTAAGCGAGGCGGTTTACAACTCGAGCAGTGTCGCGGCGGCCGCTGTGGCGGCTCACGAATGCGGCCACGTCCTTCAGCACGCCAAAGGCTACCTGCCGCTGCAACTCCGCACCGCCCTCGTGCCGGTCGTAAGTTTCTCCAGCAGGATTGTCCAGTGGGTTCTTCTCGCAGGAGTGATTTTGGTCTCTATGTTCCACAGCTATCCGGTCCTGATCGCCGGAGTGGTTCTCTTTGCCCTGACCACGCTGTTCAGTTTCGTCACCCTTCCGGTCGAGATCAACGCCAGCCACAGGGCCGTCAATTGGCTTGAGAACGCCGGCATCACCAACTACGAGACCCGTCCGATGGCCATAGACGCTCTCAAATGGGCCGCCTACACCTACGTCATCGCTGCCGTCGGCTCCCTCGCCACCCTCCTCTACTACCTCTCCTTCCTCAACGACCGGAGGTAGACAGAGACATCTTGAGGATTACCCCCTCCACAACAGACAAAGGTAATGAATACGCCAACCGATGTGGTTTCCGACAACCGCATCGGTTGTTTTTTTGTTTTTGCCACGCATCGGCTGCTCATTCAGCGCATCGGCTGCTCATTTTTGCAGAACGGCGGCATAACCACACTCGACACAGGACTCCGAAAAGGCAATCGTTTGCCGCCATTTACAATGTAAGGAATTGCCGATGTGGCGGTGGAGAAGGAGTGTATATGTGTGTGGTATTGTTGGGTTAGGAAGGTCGGATTTATCCGACGCTGTTCGCTAGAACAGCGTCGGATGGCTGTCGTCCAGCTGGGCGAGGATGCGCTCCATAGCGGCTTCTCGGAAGATTGTGGAACGTTCCTTGACACCGAAACGGTCACAATACTCTTTCACGGCGGCCAGTTCCTTATCGTTCAAGTAGATAACCTGACGATGAGTGCGCCGGAGGGAAGCCTTGCGCATTTTAAGATATTCCGGATCCGGAATAGAAGAACTTTGCTTTTTCCTTGCCAAAACTGCCTTTCTTTAGACAAAAACAAACCGGGAAGAAGCGGTTTCTCCCATTGGATAGGACACCGACAACTTTCCCGGTTGCAAAAATAAGCATTTTTAATGAAAAGAACGGTTTAAGCCACGGATTTAGAGCGTCAAATGGCCTTTTTTGTCCGTTCTTTGGATGATTCAAGGCATTTTATGCTGGCTCAAGGGCAAACCTTCAACGGAATCGTGGAAGATAGAAGCCGCCCGTGACCACAAGCCCGGCGATCAAGGGCAAACCTTCAACGGAACCATAGCCTTGAAACTCATATAAGGATCCTTGTAGCGGACCTTGACGAACCCGGCCATAGACGTGCGGTGCGAACCATCAAGACCGACCTCAACGCTGTCGGCTGACGATGCCTCCAATGGCTTGTCCAATCCAGCAGACCAGATATGAGGAGACTTCTTCTCCCGCATCGGAGTATATTCCGGATTACGTTCCTTGCCGATCTTCTTCGGGATCGACTTATTTCTCTCGATAATCGCCAGAGCCTCCGGAGCCGGCCTCTCCTCACGAGCCGCCGTGATCCAACCTCGCCGTCCCGGAATCTTTACAGAAACCTGACCGTCCGGTGCTCCACCGAAAACATTGACTATGAGTGTGGAACCGCCCGACACCCAAGCCGATGCGACGTCATCCCTAAGCACAGTCTTATATGTCAATGAATATTTCCCGTTCCGCTTGAAATCAGCGACATAATAGCCTCTCGGAGCGCCACAATACATCGTGGCGTCCGGGAATCCGTCCTCGCCACGGACTCCAAGCCAGAACAGTCCGCAAGTCGCACCGACCTGAACCTCAGGGATTTCCTGCGCATCATTACCAGAGACATTGAACATACCTGAGGCCGCTCCGGCATTTTCCAGATGAAGGTATTTCCTTTCCACCTTGTGCGTGTGCCCGCTCATCACAAGGAGGTTCGGATGAACTGACAGAATGGCGGACAAGGAATCTTTGGCGGCGAACTGTGTGACGGGAATATGCACGGACAGTACCGCGAGCATATTCTTTGGTGTCGCCCTCAGAACAGAGTCGAGCCAAACCTTCTGCGAATCACGAAGGCCTCCCTCATATTCCTTCCCCCCGAGCCTGACATCGTTCATCAGGATGAAGCGGATGCCGCCTTTGACGAAAGTCGTGTCCTCGTAGCCGATGACATTGCGGTAGGTACTGATACCACGGGGCCGTTTCCGGCCGTCAACCTTCGGATAGACATCACGGTCGTGGTTGCCAGGCACACACAACCAAGGGCAAGGCAGGGAATCCAGACTGGCCTTGGTCGGCTCCAGCAGATCAACCTGATCATTCACCAGATCTCCCAGAACTATCACGAGATCAAGGTCTTTCCTCTCTCGAAGCTCCTTATAGATTGTTTTCCGGCAATATTCAAGCTGCCGCATCCCGTCCGCCTGCGGATCCCCCACAAAGGCCACCCTCAAGGGACGTGAATATGAAGATGGCGCCGCCACGAGGAACAGCGCCACCATCAGAATCGTACAGAGACTATCTGTAAATGAATATCTTCTCAGCATTGTTCGCATCAGTGAAAGCGATATAACCCACTCCGGAAGCGGCGAAAGCGATGCAAGGATCGGAAAGAGCCTCGGTAGCCACAACGATTGACTCAGCCCACTGCTTGGTGTCGGAATCGAACCAAGTCAGATTCAGTGCCTTGCTCTTGTAATCCAGATACAGAAGATAAATTGTTCCGTCAGGAGCGACAGCAATCTTAGCCCTATCGTGAGTATCAGCGTGGACATAAGGATAGAAAGAGCCTCCGACCACAGACCAATCTTTGCTTGTAGGGTTGTACTTTTCGACAACGAAATGATAGGTGGATCCGTCAGACGCGTTATCAGCAGTGAGAATATAAACAGATCCATCCTCTGCGGCAGTGATATCATAGACGTAGTTGCCTGTCTGTGTAGCACCTTCCCTCACGTAATTTGAACGTAAAGAGGACCAGTTGCCGCCATTGTAGGCCAGAACATCGTGCCCATAGTTCACGCCATCCGATTTTCCTCGGCGAATGTCAAGCACATAAGCCGTCTCACCAACTTTGCAGGAAGCCTTGGCATAAACCTGAGTCTTGGCCAGATTGGTTTCCTGGTTATTCCAAGATCCGTTGAAGACAGATGCCACCAAGGTACGATTAGAGAATGCGCTCTTAGCGTTACCGTTAATTTGCGTCACGACAATGTTATTGTCAGAGAATACCGCAAGACCGACATAATTTGAAAGCATATCGCTTGTGTTTTCGTCCCCAACAACTTTCCAACCGCCATCATATTTCATTACCTGGGCATTCTTAGGGGAAGCCTCGGCATTAGCATAAGCCACATACGGAGTACCGTCTTTCGTGATGTCAAAGTCATAGTTGGAACTGTTCACATTCTTGCTGAATCCGGCACTTCCTACAGTGCTCCAAGCACCATCAGAGTACTTGACAACAGTCATCTTCTCAGCGGTAGCTGACTCGGAACCTGTGACGGCTCTTTCCTTGAATCCAATGTAGGGAGCCTTGTCAACAGGATTGACACGAAGCACAGCGCCATCATAAAGAGGAAGTGATGAATATGTCACAAGCGGCTCCAGCGTTCCGTTCACGCTCGTGATGGAAACGGAGTACATAGCGTTCTTGCTGCCATCGCTGTTGGTGACAACATAATCCACAGGATTCGTGAAGTCATTGGCGGTCTCTCCGCTTACCTGCACGACATCACCGACCTTGACAACATCGCCCTCATTGGCCGTGAATGTGGCGACAAGTTTGGTCTTGTCGGCGGCCTTCATCATAGACACCGTGACGGCGTCGCCGGAGATCACGCCCTCGATGTCAGAGCTGATCGCCTCCGGATTGTTAGCGAGTTCAAACTTGAAGGATGTCAGTTCAGGATCAGGTACGATAACGGGATCCTCATTCTCCTTTTTGCAGGAGACAAGCGCGGTCAAAGCGGCAAGAGCCGCGACGCATAGTAACTTAGAAGTTTTCATAACGATAAACCATTAATAATTAATTGTAAAGATTCTTCTTTGTGATGACCAGTCTGCTGAACTTGGCATCTGGTCCGGGCATTCCGAGACAGAAACCGTCCGTTCCTCCGGTCAGGGCGATTGTCAGAGTGTTGTCGGCGGAATCGTCCAGCGTATGCTCCTTCCAGCGGACACGGATCGGCATCCTGTAGATTCCCGGCAGGAATGTCAGCGACGAGCCTTGGGTGACGACCTCATAGTCAAGGCCTTCCTTAAGCCCTGAACCAGGAGTGACCGTGAAATCAACGACAGCATTATCCCCACGAGAGACAGAACTCATCGTGACATAATAGGTGTTGACATTCTCGACATCCGAGCCGACAACGGCTGTCGAAGCACCGTCCTGTGTGGCGATGCTGAAGAACGGAGTGTCATAAAGCGGCAGTTCCTTCGTGCAGGAAACAGCCAGCACGGCAGACAAAGCCATCAGCAATATATTCTTTTTCATATTCATTGTCAATTAGATGAAGGATTTTGTTCCATCTCCGGATTGGACTCAAGCTCCAGATACGGAATCGGGAGAACAAAACGGTAGTCAGGATATTTCAGGAACAAGACGGATGATGTCGAGTTGCGGGAGCGGCTGAGGTTCTCGTGACGGCGGGTTATGTCGAAAAGTCGGTGCCCCTCGAAGCAGAGTTCCTTCATCCTCTCGTTCTGGATGGTCTGTTCCAAAGAGGCCAATTCAATCACAACCTCAGAGGCATCCACGCCCAAAGCCCTGGCTTCCAAGGCCTTGATGTCATCGGCAGCCACAGATGTGTTGCCCAGCTCGTAATTCGCCTCGGCGTTGATCAAGTACATCTCTGATGACCTAAGAATGAACGGATCGAAGTGCCTGTCCAGCTTGTTGGTCGTCTCGTCGGTGCAGTAGAACTTCATACAGACATTGTCATAGTCCACCGCCTGGCCGGTCTGGCCGCTGTTCGCGGTGTGGCGGAAAAGCGACAAACGAATGTCACGCTCATCGGTGAAGAGTTCCTTCAGCTTGGCGGATGGCCTTGCGGACGGGCTCTCGTAATAGTAAAGGTCGCTGATGAAGTCCGACTGGTCGTAACCGTTGAGTCGTAAAATGGACTCCCCTCCCCTCGTAGCCACGTTCACGAACATATTCCTGTACTTCTCGCGCGAGGTCAGTGGGAACTCCTTCATCACTTCGGCGGACAGTGAGGCGGCCCTGGAATATTCATTCATATAGAGATAGACGCGCGCCAAAAGCGCCTTGCAGGCGGCTGGAGAGGCAAAATATTCATTGAAAGAATAGTCTGCCGTGAATGTCGAGAGAGCCTTTTCCAGATCTGCGATGATCTGGGAATATACCTCCCGCACCGTGCTTCGCCTCATTTTGTCGGTCACGACCGGAATGCTCGTCATCACAGGGACGCCGAGGTGCGACGCGTCAGATGTGTACGTGTAGTTCTGGGCGTAGGTGAGGCAGATGTCCAGGTGCGTCAGGGCGCGCAGGAAATAGGCCTGGGCCAAAATGTTGTCGATCACGGACGCACTGTCAGGGTACTTTTTCCTCAACTCAGGAGCGTAGGTGATGATGTAGTTAACGTTCTGGATGACTGAATATCCCAGTTTCCAGATGTAGCCCACAGCCGTCGTCTCCTCAAGATAGGTGGAGATGAAATTGTACTGGTTCGTCCAGGTCGCATTGTTGGAGGAAAGGTCCACAAGGTCGCCGGCGACCTCCGGATAGGCCAGCATCTCCCTGTCGTAGAATGAATATAACAGATGGTAGCATCCGTTCAGGGCCGGTTGCAGAGCAGAGACTTCCGAGAAATAGGTGTCGATGTCGCTCTTGCCGACCTGCTCCACCTCAAGGAAGTGACAAGAGACCGAAAGCGTGGCCACGGCGGCCAAAGTCATTATCTTTGAATATATTGTCTTCATCATAGCGCTGTCATCAGAATGAAACGTTCAGGCCAAGAGTGATGGTACGAGTCACAGGGTAGCCGTTGCTGAGGGTCTTGTACGAGTTGTACTTCCTGCTCTGGCCCGGAGTGAAAAGATAGAGGTTGTCGCAGATCAGCGAGGCGGTCGCGCCCTCCACTTTCAGTTTGGAGATCACCGGCTTAGGCAGCCTGTAGGACAAGGTGAGATTGCTCAGGTTGAAGTTCGTCTTGCTGTAGAGGAACCTTGTCGAGTACCTTGCCGAACTGGTTGTCTTCTGTGAGGCGATCGGGTAGCGTGAAGCCTCGCCGGGAGTGGTCCAACGGTAGTAATAGACCTCGACAGCCTGATTGCCGGAAGTGATGTCGTAGCCATCCTTGATGAACCTTGAGGCATAAGTAGGAAGCGAATACCCTCCGATCACATAGTTGATCTGGAATGAAAGCGACCAGTTCCCGTACGTGAGATTGTTGATCAATCCTCCGAAACCGATCGGGGTCGCGCTCTTGTCCGCCACACGGTCGTCTGTAGAATATGTCTTTGTCAGATTTCCGTTCTTGTCGTACCACATCGGCATTCCGTCCGCCGGATCGACTCCAGCCCAACGCACAAGGTACCAGGTGTTTGAATCATAGCCTTCTTTCCAGACCTTGTCCGTGAAGCCGGTCTGGATGCCGTTATACAGTTTCAGGATCTTGTTGGAGTTGTGCGAGAAATTGAGGGTCGTGTTCCACTCGAAATCCTTGCGGGAGATATTGTGGCTGGTAAGATTGACCTCGAATCCGGAATTCCTGATCTTGCCGACATTGGCGTATATCCTATCATCGGAGATTGTCCTGGAGACATAGATCCGGCTGAGGAGATCCTTCGTGACATTGTTATAGTACTCGACCTCGACATCCAGCACCCTGCCGATCTGGGCGTCCAGACCGAGATTGATCATTCTGGTCGTCTCCCAGGAAAGCCCCGGATTCGGCACGGTGGAAAGCGTGGCTCCGGTCACGCCGATGTAAGAATAGGAATCATCGTAGGAATATGCCCCCGCTGCGACCGAGGTGTCGATCCTGGAGTTCCCGGACGTGCCGTAGGTGGCCTTGAGTTTCAGCGCCTTCAGCCAATCCACATCGTAGAACGCCTCCTTGTGGATGTTCCAGGAAGCTCCCACGGACCAGAACTGCGCCCATCTCTTGTACTTGCCGAAAGACGAGTTGCCGTCACGGCGGAAGTTGGCGGAAACATAATACCGTGAGTCGTAGGAATATGTTCCCCTCGCGAAATAGGACATCGTCCTTGAGACGGAAGCCGAGCTGCCGCCGGTACGAGTGTCCTTCTCGGCATAGCTGATCTCCTTGATGTGGTCGTTCATAAAGCCTGTACCGGAGGTGTAGGCTGTGTTGTAGCCGGAATGGTGCAGTTCAAGACCTGCGTAAAGGCCGACTGAGTGCCTTCCGAACTTCCTTGAGAAGTCCAGTTTGTTGGTGTTTGTCCAGTTGAAATAGGTGGCGTCCTCCCTGCGGGACTCTCCGACAGGCTTGCCGTCCAGCATCCCGGCAAGAGTCTGGCGGGAATAGTACAGACTTCCGTGGTGGTGCTGGTACTCGACTCCGAACACGCTTGAGAACTTGAGTCCGTCGATGATGGCCCAGTCCAGCTTGAAGTTGCCGATGGTCTTCAAGGAGTTCTGAATGTTGTCGTTGTACTCTCTGTTAGGCAGTTTGTTGCCGAGGAACTTCTTCATAATGTAATCCTTGCCCGTGTCGCTCCAGATCTTGTTGTAAAGCCTGTAGGTCTTGCCGTCCTCCAGGTACGGAGAGAAGATCGGAAGGTTTTCCAGATATTCATAACTGAGAGGGAAAAGATCATCGTTGTTGTAGGTCGCCATAAGCGACACGCCCATTTTCAGACGCTCGGTAAGGTCATAGTCCTGATTCATCCTGAGATAAAACCTTTGGGACTCGTCTGTCTTGACAGTGTTCTCGTTGCGGTAATATGATCCTGAGACGTAGGTTTTCGCCTTCTTTGTTCCGGTCGAGAGGGACAGAGAGGCGTAAAGCGTCGAACCCAACCCTATATATTCATTGAACCAATCGGTCGAGGTGGTGCTGTAGGAGTTGTAGTCGTTGTCCTGGTAAGGGAAGTCGGACATCAGGTTGCCGCCGTTGACCCAGGCTTCCTTTGCCACCTCAAGGTACTGCGAGGCGTTCATCATCTTGACCATCGTGCTTTTGTCAGGAGCGGCCACACCGTAGTTGACCGTGGCAGAGACCTTCAGAGGCATATTCCCGGCCACTCCCCTCTTGGTCGTGACGAGGATGACTCCGTTCGCGCCGTTGGCTCCGTAGATCGTGGTCTGGTCCGCGTCCTTGAGGACGGTGATGCTCTCGATGTCGTTGGGATCGATCAATGAAAGAGGTGAGACAGAGGTGGACATTCCAGGCATCAGGTTGGTTCTTCCACCCGTGTAGGTAGGAATGCCGTCAATAATCCACAGCGGCTCGTTGGAAGCCGACAGGGAGGCGTTGCCGCGGACCCTTACATTAAGACGGCCTCTTGTCGAGCCGGCCGCGTCCGTATTGTTCTCCACAAGGAGTCCCGGCACAAGTCCGTTCAGGATATTGTCGATCCTGGCCTTCGGCTTGTCCTTGAGAGCGTCGGCGTTGACCTGGAAGGCGCTGCCGATCATATCCTCCTTTTTCTGCTTGACACCGTAGGCTCCGACGATGACGGCCTCCTCAAGGCTTGAATCGTCCATAAGGCTGACATTCAAGGTCTTCGGCCCGGAGACCGTAAACTCTTTGGTGGTCATACCAAGAAACTGGAAGACAAGCACATAGCTTTTCCCTTCCGCCGGGGCGGCTATCTCGTAATGCCCGTCAAGATCGGTGTTCACACCCAGTTTTGAGTTCTTCACATAGACAAAAGCCCCGGCCAGAGGCTCGCCGTCATTCGAGGTGACGGTTCCTTTCACAAGTCTCCCCTGCCGGTCCTGGGTCTGCGCGAGGGCGTCTCCGCCACCGCAAAACGCCGGCGTCTCCCAAGCGGAGACCGCCAGCAAAACCGAAAGGACAGTGGTCAAACATCTATTATTCATACCTAATCTATCGTAAAATGATTCGTCTGATCAGCCGCGAATAAATTTCAGCCGACAGAAAAAACGGTGGCTAATATAAACATAATTTTTTAATACTCAATTATTTCACTAAAACGTTCAACACTTGCGAACGGTCAATATTTGAGAGAATCCGGAACATCTCAACTCACATTTTCATAGAAGATTCTTTAGAAGTGGTTTTGATTTGTTTGTTTGAAGGTTTGAGAGTGAAAAACTTCAGGTTCGACCGCTTCTTCCAAGGAAGATAGTGGTACTATCTGACTGAAGAAGCGGGAAGAAGATGAAGAATTTTCACCTCAAAGAACATCTCAAACAAATCAAAACTACTTCTTTCTTTCGGCAAAAAATGATACCTTTGCAACTGATAGAAAACATCAAAACGAACATTATGAGCAACAGAGTATTGATCTTCTCCGCCCCGTCGGGGTCCGGCAAAAGCACGATAGTCAACCATATTCTTGGAATATACAAGGATCAGATGGAGTTCTCGATCTCCGCGACCTCACGCGCGCCGCGCGGAACCGAGCAGAACGGCAAGGAATATCACTTCGTCACCCCGGAGAAGTTCCGCGAGCTTATCGCCAAGGACTCTTTCGTTGAATATGAGGAGGTTTACGAGGATCATTTCTACGGCACACTGAAATCGGAGGTCGAAAGGATCTGGGCGGCCGGCCACGTCATCATATTCGATGTCGATGTGAAGGGAGGTGTCAATCTCAAGAAATATTTCGGGGACAAGGCACTGTCCATATTCGTCCAGGCTCCGTCCGTGGAGGCTTTGAGGGAAAGGCTCATCAAAAGAGGGACAGACTCCCCGGAGGCCATCGAGGAGCGTGTCGCCAAGGCGGCGGAGGAGATGACCTACGCCCCTAAATTCGACTATGTGCTTGTCAACGATGACCTAAAGACTGCGTTCGCCGAGGTGGAGAAGGTTGTCGAGGACTTTCTTGACGACGGAAAACTGAACTACTCAACATTCATCTAAGGAATCCGTGAAGATAGCCGTTTACTCGGGGTCTTTTAATCCCCTGCACATCGGCCATCAGGCCATAATGGAGTACCTCACAAGGGAGAAGGAATATGACTGGGTGTACCTCGTCGTGTCCCCGAAGAACCCTTTGAAGGATTCGATCAGCGCCGAATCCGGTGAAAGCCGGTACGAGGCTGCCGTGGCCGCCGTCAAGCGTCACCCTGAGCTGCACGTCTGGGTGGACGACATCGAACTCAGGATGGATCCGCCCCACTACACGATCAGGACTCTGGACGCTCTAAAGCAGCGGGAGCCGGACAACGATTTCACGCTTGTCATCGGCGCCGACAACCTGCAGAGCATCCGCCGCTGGAGGGATTTCCCGAGAATCCTTTCTGAATATGGCGTGACGGTCTATCCGCGCAAGGGCTTCGATGTGGACGGCATCAAGCGCCAGCTGATCGAGGAATGCAAGGATTTTCCCGCCCCTTATGTACTTGATTCCGAAGAGATTGTCCCCAACGGAATGAGAAGCCTTGAGGAAACCCTCCTCCGCTCCTACAACATAGAGGTCATAGACGCCCCAATCGTGGACATCTCCTCCACCGAGATCCGTGACGGTCTCCTCGCCGGCAAGGATATGTCGGAGTTTCTTATGTGAGACGCCGGAGGCGGAGGGAGTTGGTGACGACGCAGACGGAGCTTAGGGCCATACAGGCGGCGGCGACCATCGGGTTCAGGAGGAAACCGTTGACCGGATAGAGGACTCCGGCGGCGACGGGCACGGCCAGGATGTTGTAGAAGAAAGCCCAGAAAAGATTCTGCCGGATGACCTTGACGGTACGGCGGGAAAGGGCGATCATCTGAGGAAGTTTCGTCAGATCCGAAGATACGACTGTCACCATAGCCGTGTCAATCGCGACATCGCTGCCTTTTCCCATAGCGACACTAAGATCAGCCTGCGCCAAAGCCGCGCTGTCATTGATCCCGTCACCCACCATCGCCACACGGTGCCCCTCACCTTGAAGCCTCTTAATGAATATGGCCTTGTCAGCCGGCAGCATTCCAGCCTCGACACGGTCTATGCCGACCTTTCGCGCGACATTCCCGGCGGATACCGCGTTGTCACCGGTAAGCATAACAGTCTCAACCCCAAGCCTTTTTAATGCGGCGACTGTCTCTGCGGAAGATGTTTTCACATCATCCGTGACGGCCAACTCGGCAAGAGTACGGCCATTCTTGGCGAAACAGATCACCGTGCAGCCATCGGCAGCCCACGCGGAAGCCTCCGGGGACATATTCATTGGCTTGCCGGCATAATATTCATCGCCGCCGGCCATCGCCTTGACGCCGGAACCAGGGAGAGCCTCAAAGCTGTCAAGGGCAGCCGCCGACACCGACATATTCATTGAATGGATGCTTGCCACTACGGCGGAAGCGAGGGGATGCTCCGATTTCAGCTCCATAGCCAGCAATATTCCAATAGACGCGTTTTGGTCGGAGTGCCACTTTTGAGCGACCACCTCCGGACGGCCTTCCGTGATGGTGCCGGTCTTGTCAAGCACCACTGTGTCAATCTTTTCCGCGATCTGGAGCGAATCCGCATCCTTGATGAGGATCCCACGCTTGGCACCGCTTCCAATGCCCACGGTCAAGGCTGTTGGGGTGGCAAGGCCGAGTGAGCACGGACAGGCGATCACAAGAACCGTGACCATAGCCATAAGCCCTCTTGTAAAGCCATCCGCCGGGTCAAAGAGAACCCAACAGAACAGAGTGACGATGGAAACTCCGATGATCACAGGCACAAAGATGGCGGCGACCCTGTCAACAGTGTCCTGGATCCTCGCCTTGCTTCCCTGCGCGTCCTTCACCATCCTGATGATCGAAGAGAGCATCGTGTCTTTCCCGACCTTGTCGGCCCGTACATCGAACGATCCCTTCTGGTTGATGGTTCCGGCGAACACATTGTCGCCCTTGGACTTACGGTTAGGCACCGTCTCACCGGTCAGCATCGACTCATCCACATAGGACTCTCCGTCAAGCACGACTCCGTCAGCAGGAATCCTGTCGCCAGGCCTGACAGTAAAAATGTCACCGGGATTGAGCGACACCGATTTAGGCTGAAGACCGATCAGCTCACGGATGGAGGCCGTGGTTCCACGCTTTGCCTTTTCCTCCAACACCCTGCCGAGCAGTATGAAGGCCACGATCATCGCTGATGATTCAAAATAAAGATGCGGCTCCAGACCTCTGGAAGTCCAGACCTCCGGAAAGAACAGGTTGAAAACACTGAAAAAATACGAGATCAGAGTCGAGAGTGACACCAGAGTGTCCATTCCTGAGCTGAAATGCCGCGCCTGCTTCAATGCTGTCAACAGGAAACGCCTTCCGCACCAGAACAACGCAGGGGTTGCCAGCGCCCATAGGACGTAGCCCTTGAACGGGAAATCATTGAATCCCATACCGACCAGCATCAGAAGCAATGACAATGCGATCGCCGTGACGGCATCCCGTTTCAAGCCACGGTAATAGTCCTCCCGCAACCGGTCGGCCTCCGAGTCAGCGTCCTCTTCAGGATCATCCTCATTCACAATGACAAGGTCATAGCCGGCATCCTGAACAGCCTTGCGGATGTCAGCCGGAGTGACAACCTTCGGATCATAGTCCACCTGAGCCGAATTGGAGGCAAGACTGACATTGCAGTCAGACACACCTCCAAGGCTCTTGATCGTATTCTGAACCCTTGCAACGCAAGCGGCGCATCCCATCCCTTGAACGGGAAAGTTGCGCCGAACAATATTTAACATTATGTAATCCCTTGATTCTAATATGTCACCACGCCTGGAAGTTCCTTGGCCTGATCGATCATAGCCTGAACCTGAGCCTCGGTCGGAACGACCTTGGTAAGGTGCTTCTGCTCGTTCACTTCCTGCATCTTGGCCACCAGATTGGCGGCTACCCTGTGGCCGAATTCCTTCACAGTGTCAACGCCTGAAGCCTCAAGAAGCTCGGCGAACTGAGGGCCTACACCCTTGATTCTGAAGAGGTCAGCGTGATTGACCCAAGTGAGGATGAACTTGCCGGAAATGCCGGTCTTCTCCTCAAGTTCCTTGCGTCCCTTGGCGGTCTTTCCGGCCTCAAGAAGCTGATCTACAGTCTCGATGCCGGCGGCGATGAGCTTCTCGGCGTATGCAGGGCCGATACCCTGGATGTCAATGATTTTGTAAGCCATTTTCTATAAGTTTTAAATGTTATTGTCTTGTTTTACAATTGCCAAATATAGACAAAAAATCACATAGATGCAATTCTTCAGCCGATCACGATTCACCGGGCTAAACCCAGCCTCATTTCCTCGGATGGTGCGACAGGATGGATTGCTGCCAGGTAGAACTGTCGATGTGCGTGTAGATTTCGGTGGTCGTGATGCTTTCGTGGCCGAGCATATCCTGGACGACACGCAGGTCGGCGCCGTTCTCGATGAGATGGGTGGCGAAAGAATGGCGGAATGTGTGCGGAGAGATCTCCTTGTGGATTCCGGCGAGCATCGCCTGCCGCTTGACGATAGTGAACATCGAGACACGGCTGAGGGACTTGCCGAAACGGTTCAGGAACAGGATGTCATCGTACTCAGGGCCATACGGTTCGGGCCTTACGGACAGGTAATTCCTGACCGCTGTGGTGGCCATCTCCCCCATCGGGACGATACGTTCCTTGTTGCCTTTGCCGACCACACGGACGAAGCACTCATCCAGATAGACATATGAAATCCTAAGCCCGACCGCCTCCGAGACACGGAGTCCGCATCCGTACAGGACCTCAAGGATGGCCCGGTCACGCTTGCCCGTCCAGGAAGACATATCAACCGACTCCATTATCGCCTCCACCTCCTCCACGGAAAGCACGGAGGGCAGATAACGGCCTTTCTTCGGCGGCTCTATCGGATCGCAGGGGTTCTCCTTGCGGTCACCTTCAAGGACCTGCCAGTCAAAGAAAGAGCACAGGGAGCTTAAGAGTCTGGCCTGCGAGCGTTTCGAAAGGCCATCCAAGGACGAAAGATAGTCACCTATGTCCTTTGTGGCCACCTCGGACGGAGGCGCTTTCACGGCGGTGAAGAATTTCCTCACATCAGAAGAGTACGATGCCACCGTGTTGGGTGACATCGCACGCTCGATCTTCAAATAAGAAGAATAATCCTGTAATATTCTTTCTGTCAGATCCACTTAAAGTGTACGGTATTTCTTGCCGTAGTCAAGCTGCTGCTGGAGGTAGTTGTCCACATAGACGATCTTGTAGTCAACGACCTTACCGTCTTTCTCGACAGGAATGATGTCCGGATTGACGAATCCACCGTATGGCTTGAGATTCAGCGCTGCGTACCTCTCCAGCACCTCTTTGTGGAGCTGCGGATCGATGTTGACAGCGTAGGTCTCCACGAGATTCTTGCCGGCGGCGTAGTCGCCCTCGGACTTGATTCTCTGGATCTCGGCGAGAAGCTCAGCGAACAGACCGCGGAGAGCCTCGTAGTCATTCACCACGAAGTAAGTCTTGCCGTCACGCATCTTCTTCTCGATGATTCCACGGGCGGCTCCCTTCTCGTAGCACCACTCGGCGATCAGCTTGCGGTTCTGCATATGCGCCTCGGTGTTCTGCTTGCCAAGCTCGACACGTGTGAACTGCACGAACAGACCGTTCCTGATGTAGTTTGAATATGCCGGCTTGTAGGCCTCGGCATTCGGCATAATGCCAAGCTCAACTAACTTAGGATCAGCCATATAGTAAAGGCCGAACAAGTCAGCGCGGGCCTCCTCAAGAGTTGACTGATACTCACCCAAAGCAGTTGAGGAAACTCCTGGAAGGAGTTGTCCTGAACCGTGGCCGAGACACTCGTGAAGATCGGTGTGAATCTCGTCGGTGTAGGAACCGTACTGCTTGTAAGCGTCAATCTCGGCCTGATCGTAGGCGAACTCTGTCAAAGTGCTCTTCGGCGACTCCTGGGCGGCGTAGTCGTAGGCGTGGGTGATGTTGGCGATGGTCACGGATTTCGAGCCGTAGTCACGTCTGATCCAGTCGGCGTTCGGAAGGTTGATTCCGATCGGAGTGGCAGGATAGGTGGCTCCGGCGAGGGTGATGCCGTCCACAACCTTGGCGGAAACGCCCTTGACGTGAGGCTTGCGGAAACGCGGATCAACCGGAGAGTTGTCCTCGAACCACTGCGCGTTGGCACTCAGTACCTCGGTGCGGGCGGAAGCCGCGGAATCCTTCATATTCACATAGCCCTCCCAGGTGGCCTTGCGTCCGAGCGGATCATCATAGTCCTCAATGAAACCGTTGATGAAATCAATCGTGCCTACGGTGTCCTGAACCCAGTCGATGTTGAAATC
>CAVCRL010000030.1:0-19851 GCA_963604455.1 Lachnospiraceae bacterium
AACTGAAATCAGGTATAAAAAACAAAACCGAGTCAACCTAAATCAGGAAAATACAGTTTATCCGGCGGATTGGCGTTTGGCCGGACAAAGTAGCTGAAAATCTAAACTTGTCCGGCGGAATGGCGTTTGGGTGGACAAACGGGGCAAATGAACATCATCCTCGGGGAGAGGCGGGGGGAGCGGAGATGTTGGGGGCGGGGCTAATTCCGTCTCAAGGCGCGGAGGGATTGCAGGAGTACGCTGAGGATGACTAGCGAGATGCCTATGTAGAAAGAGGCGTTCAGTTCACGGGCTTCACCAAAGGCGAGGAAGGCGATCAGGATGGTGTAGCAGGGCTCAAGGTTGTACGTGAGGTTGACCGTGAAGGCGGACAGCTTCCTTAACACAATGATCTGCAACATATAAAGGCCGACGGTGCAGAAGAGGGCGAGGCATAGCAGCCACCAGAGGTTGGAGCCTGTCGGAAAGACCAGCACGGGTTGCGCGGGAGGATAGACCAGAAGGTACAGCGGAATCAGGATGGAGACTCCTATCAGGCCGCCCGCCATCTGGTAAAGCAACATTGTCCTCGACGTCACATCCTCACTCGCTTTCTTGTTTGTTATTGAATATAAGGAACAAACGGCGGCGGAGATGATGCCAAGGGCGATGCCGAGGCGGTAGCGGGAGTCAAAGGAGAATATGCAGACCAGTCCGGCGATGGTGATGAGCGCGAGAAGCATCTCTGCGACGGAGAAGCGTTTATGGAATATCAGCGGCTCGAAGATGGAGGTGAAGAATCCCACGCTTGCGAAGCACACGACTCCGATGGACACATTGCTCGCCTTGATGGAGGCGTAGAACAGAATCCAGTGGAGGCCCAGAAGCGTGCCGCAGCCGGCGATCTGAAGGAACTTCCTCCAGCTGACTTTCGGAAATCCTGTGAATATGATGAGTATGGCCGTCGTGAAGAACAGCCTGTACCAGACCAGCGTAGCCTCGTTGAGCGTGATGAGTTTGCCGAACAAGCCTGTGAATCCGGCCAGCAGGACGCTGACGTGCAGCTGGATGAAGGCCGTCTTTAGATCCGATTCTTCCATTGTGAATATTCAGAGTGATTGTTCTAAGATTTTTTCACCTCAAGGGACATTCAAACAAATTTATAACAACTTCGCTATTCGGCCTTCCGGAGCGGAATTATCACGTGGTGGTTGCCGATGGAGGAGCGGAGGAAATAGTCCGCGAGCCCCGGTGCGTCCACAAGGATCTGAGTCCTGCACAGGCAGTCATTGTACTGGTTCTCAAGAATATTCACATCCTCAAGGAACATTTCCGAGCAGTCGGGGGAGAGTTTGAATATCTTCGCCGGGCCGGCCGGAAGGATCCCGTGGACCGCCACGCCGATGCCGGATTCGAAATGGGTGTCATAGGAATATTCACTGACCATATTCAGCGGAACAGTGCAGTGGGCGAACAGCATCTTGCCTCCGTCGATCCGTGAAAGATTGGCCTGGAAGCCGGAGATTCCGTATTTCTGGCAGGCTATGCACATCGAAAGCAGGGTCGGAACGTCGCCCTCGCAAGTGGCCACTATGCCTTGGCTGTTCAGAATAGCCAGGGCCATACATCCGGTGTTGCCCAGTGCCGTGAGCAGGTCGAAGCACCGCAAAGTGACTCCGTCAAGACCGTATTTCTCCACGATGGTCTTCAGCGCGCAGTAGATGTCAAGTGACTTTCCAAAATCCTTTTCGGTGATATGTCTGCCGAACTTCGGCTCGTTCAATGGCTTGAGATCCAGTCCGTTCAACCATTTTCTGTCTGGAGCCGAGGCGAGGGCGATCAACTCGTTGATGTCAATGTCGATGATCTCAACTCCGAGCCTATCCTTCGCGATGGCGTAGTCCACATCACTGGAAATCAGCCAGTCGGAAGGCTTGCCGACCACACCGACCTTCATCCCTTCAAGGAGGCGGCCCATATCGTATTTCCTGATATGGCATTTGCCGCCTTGGGTGAATCCGCCCCGGAGCCTGTCCACAATCTCCCCGGCGCTTCCGTGAAGGATCTCGCCCGGCCATCCAGCCCTGTTCAGGAACGAAAGGATCTCCATCGAGGCGGCGAGCGAGTTGCTCTTCCCGCTTGTCAGAAGCCTTACCGGTCTGCCGTCCGGGATATTCAGTGTCCCATCCTTGCAGAAGACGCTTTTGAATATTCCTTCCGTGCCACCGGTTCTTACGTAGATGACATTGTCCAGTGTGCGGGCATATTCATTGAAGTCGGACCTATAGTCAAATGCCTCGCCCAGCCGCGCCTCTATTTCTTTAATGAATATCTCGTCCGCCGGTTTGGCCACCGCCTCGCTGTGAAGCCCTGAAGTCAATGAGTAAAGTGTGAACATATTCTTCCGTGTTTTAATCAGCCCACGAAGTTACTCATTTTCCGGGAATATTCAGGAGTTTATGATCTGTTGGAGCCCCCCTGTCAGAAGCGTATGGAGGCATATTCTTTAACCTTTGGCGAAAATTTTGCGGGGCATCGCCTCCGTGTAATGATTTTGAGAGAGAATGAGAAGGTTCATCACTTTGGCCGTGGTGTTGGCCGCGGTGTCAATGGCATTCGGGCAGACGGCGGCCGCTCAGTTGATTTCGCATAAGGGAGTCGTGCGGGACGGCTATGACTTCTGGGTGCATATTCCTGAAAACAGGGAGGTAGGAGACAGTTCGAGGATTCCGGCGGTCATATTCCTGCACGGAGCGAGCGTTTGCGGCAATGATTTGAACAGGGTGCGAAGGTACGGCTGCATCGACGCTGTCGCAAGGGGAGTGGACATCAACGCGGTGATCATCGCGCCGTTGGACAAGGGCGGGGCGTGGAATCCCAGGAGGATTATGAATGTCCTGAACTGGTCAGAGGAGCATTATCCGATCGACACGAACCGGGTCTATGTCGTCGGAATGAGTCTCGGAGGCTACGGCACCATTGATTTAGCCGGGACCTATCCCGACAAGATCGCCGCGGCTATGGCTATGTGTGGCGGAGGGGATCTGAAGGATTATTCCGGACTGCGGAATGTGCCGCTTTGGATTATCCACGGCACCGGGGACAGGGCGGTCTCCTGGAAGGCTTCGCAAAGGGTTGTCGATGAGATGAAGAGATCGGGTGAGGCTCCTCGTGTGCAGGTTACTTATCTTAAGGGGGCGGACCACGGCCGGCCGGCACGCTGCTTTTACATTCAAAAGACCTACGACTGGCTTTTCAGGCATTCCCTCACCGACAGCCTGCGCACGCTGAAGCCTGACACATTGTCGCCCGATGAGCTTGACAGAGCGTACCGGAATCTTTCACCACGACCTCTGAAGGTCATTGAATATTCCGGTGAATAGCCTAAGCCTTCGCTTTGTCCTTGCCTATGATGATGATTGTCACGGCGGTCAGAATCAGCAGGATACCTACGACTAAATTGACTGTAAGGGCTTCCTTGAAGACGGTGAGGCCGATCACCACGGCGGTCAGAGGCTCAAGGGCGCCCATAATGGCGGTCGGGGTGGAGCCGATGATGCGCACGGCGATGCCCATCGAGACGAGCGAGAACACTGTCGGGACAATGGCGAGCATCAATGAATATCCCCATTCGCGCACCGTCACCAGCGGCATAAGATGCCTTTCCGGGGATGTGAACGAGAACAGGACCATCGACACGGCGCAGACAATCAGCACGTAGAAACTCAGTTTCATAGCGGACATATCAAGCCTGTGGATCGAGACTCTGTGCGGCAGCGGGATGAATCTTGCCAACCTGTTGTGGCTGGATCCCAGTTCGGATTCCGGTGCGGACGCGCGGTTTGCCACGATGATGTAGAGGGCGTAGCTTAACGCGGAGACCATCACAAGGAGAACGCCTACGGTGCTGAGGACGGTCTCTCCGTCACCTTTATATAGTAGGAGAACTCCGATCAGGGAGAGGGCTATGGCCGCGGCGGTGGCCTTTGTGATCTTCTCGCCGTAAAGCATTGCCATTAGGACGGCCGTCATCACGGGATAGACGAAAAGCAGTGAGCAGGCGACTCCGCTGTCCATATAGAGAAAGCTACAGTACAGTGTCAGGGATGAGATCACGAACATCAGTCCGAGAGCCGTCAGGGTCGAGAGCTCGCCTTTGGTGATCCGGAATGTCTCGCATCCGGTCATTTCGACAGCCGTGGATTCCTTCCTGTGCAGCAGAATCTTTCCGGCCATAATGATTCCGATGATCAGCGCCGCCAGGCCATACCTGTAAAACAGCACCGATTCCACGTTAAGCCCTTCCTCGTAAAGATACTTGGCGCCTAACGGGTTCACACCATAACTGACAGCGGCTAATATTCCGAAAAAGAAACCCTTAGCCTTGCTTTCCCTTGCTTTGACCATATTCCTGTTTCAAAATAAGGCTGCAAAGATAGCGTTTTTCCGTAGAAACGTGTCGGAGTGGACTTTTTTCTGTGGATTTTTTTGTGTAAGTTTGCCTCGTTGACCTTGGTGCGGACTATGACTCTGCTGATTTAAGGCTTAATATTAATGAATAATCAATATCTCGGAATAATGAAAAGCGGGAATATCTTTTTGTCGGCGCTCGCCATCATAGCGTTGGCGGGATGTGACAGCAAAGGCTGGAAACAGAATACGGATGGTGTAACAGTCAATGTTTCAGATAGAAACGCTGACGGGCCGGCGCTTGTAAGGCTTCAGGTTAAGGGCGACAACCTCATCCGGGTCACCGCCACGCCGGAGTCAAGGTTCGCTGACAGGAAAAGCCTGATCATCGTTCCTCAGGAGGCCAGACCTGAGTTCATCGTAAGTTCGACCGACAGCACGGTGTCTGTCGTCACATCCTCGGTGACAGCCTCGGTAAGGTTAAAGGACGGAGCCGTAAGCTTTTCCGACAGGAACGGGGCCAAGGTCCTTGACGGCAACACGATGAGTTTCACGCCGATAACCGTTGAGGGACGTTCTGAATATTCCACAGCCTTTACTTTCGATTCCCCGGAGGATGAGGCTTTCTACGGCCTCGGGCAGCAGCAGTCGATGGAGTTCAACCACAAGGGCGGCAACGAGGAACTTTTTCAGTACAACACAAAGGTCTCGATTCCGTTTGTGGTCAGCGACAGAGGCTATGGAGTGCTTGTCGATAACTACTCATTGAGCCGCTGGGGCAACCCGAAGCCTTATCTTCAGCTGAACAAGGCCTTCAAGCTTTACGGCAAGGATGGCAGCGAGGGAGGCCTGACCGGGACCTACACCCCGGCCACTGGGGATCCTATCGTAAGGCAGGAGGATTCCCTTTACTATGAGAATGAATGGGTTATCGCCAACCTCCCGAAGATTCCGCTCAAAGGCGCGAATGTGTCCTACGAAGGCTTCATCGAGGCTCCGCAGGACGCTGAATATCATTTCATCCTTTACTACGCCGGATTCCAGAGTGTCTACATCGGTGGCAAGGAAGTGGTCTCCGAGCGTTGGAGACCGGCCTGGAACCCGAATTCCTACAAGTTCACGGTCAGTCTGAAGAAAGGCGAGAGGACTCCGATAAACGTTCAGTGGAGGCCGGACGGTGATGTCTCCTACATCGGTCTCAGGGTGGCCGAGCCAAGGACGGAGGCCGAGCAAAGCCGATTCTCGTTCTGGTCGGAGATGAGTCCGGAACTGGACTATTATTATATCGCCGGCGGGGACATTGACAAGGTGATCTCCGGTTACAGGACCCTTACCGGCAAGGCGCAGGTGATGCCGAAATGGGCGCTGGGCTTCTGGCAGAGCCGTGAGCGGTACAGCAACCAGGATGATCTGGTCGGAACGCTTGCTGAGCTCAGGCGCAGGAATATTCCTGTGGACAACATCGTCCAGGACTGGCAGTACTGGAAGGACGACCAGTGGGGAAGCCACGAGTTTGACGAGACGCGCTACCCTGATCCGGAGAAGATGCTGGATGACGTTCACGCTATGCACGGACGTTTTATGATCAGCGTCTGGCCGAAGTTCTACGTCAACACTGATCACTATCAGGAACTTAAGAAGGCTGGTTATGTCTATCCTCTTGCGGAGAAGGACAGCCTCAGGGACTGGCTCGGATATATGGAGTCATTTTATGACGCATATTCGGAGGGTGGCCGGAAGATGTTCTGGAAGCAGATGGACGAAAGCCTTTACTCGAAGTACGGCCGCAAGATCGATTCCTGGTGGATGGACGCCAGCGAGCCGAACCTGCGTGACTGCCTGCCGATGGACTACCAGAAGGCTTTGACGACTCCGACGGCTCTAGGACCTTCGACTGAATATCTCAACGCCTACGCTCTTGTCAACGCGGACGCCATCTACAATGGCCAGCGCGGAATAGATCCGGACAAGAGAGTGTTCCTGCTCACGAGGAGTGGCTTTGCGGGTCTGCAAAGATATTCGACATCCACCTGGAGCGGCGACATCGGTACCTGCTGGAATGATATGCGCGCCCAGATGGCCGCCGGACTGAACTTCTCGATGAGCGGAGTGCCGTTCTGGGGAATGGACATCGGCGGATTCAGTGTGATGGACAAGTTTATGGCCGCTGTCTCGACCTTCGACAACACCGGCAAGGTAACCCCGGATCTCGACGAATGGCGTGAGCTCCAGACCCGCTGGCATCAGTTCGGTACTTTCGTGCCACTCTTCCGCACGCACGGACAATGGCCGAGAAGGGAAATCTGGAACATCGCTCCGGAGGGGACTCCGACATATTCAAGCATCCTTTATTATATGAGGCTGCGCTACCGCTTGATGCCGTACCTCTATTCTCTGACCGGCGCGGTGCATTTCGAAGACTACACTATGCTCCGCGGGCTGCCGATGGACTTTGCGTCGGACCGCAATGTGGCTGACATCAGCGACCAGTGGATGTTCGGCCCGGCGCTGATGCCTTGCCCTGTCTCTGAATATAAAGTCCGCTCCCGCAGCGTCTATTTCCCGCAGTGCGAGGGCTGGTATGACTTCTACAACGGCCGCTTCATCAACGGAGGGCAGACCCTAACGGTCGATGCTCCTTATGAATATATTCCTTTGTACGTCCGCGCGGGTTCAATCATTCCGTTCGGCCCGGAGATCCAATGGTCTGACGAGAAACAGGCCGATGTGATCGACCTTTACGTCTATGCCGGTAAGAACGGCTCGTTCACCCTCTATGAGGACGAGAATGTCAACTACAATTACGAGAAGGGTGCGTATTCAACGACCTCATTTGAGTATGACGATGCGGCGAGGACTCTCACCATCGGCGACCGCAAGGGTGAGTTCCCCGGAATGCTGACTGAGCGGAAGTTCAACATCATATTTGTCACTCCTGAAAACGGTTTCGCCTATCCTAAGGCTTCCAAGGGAGTGGAGACTGTCTATAACGGGGCCGCCGTCACGGTCAATCTTTAACCGGAGTCGCCGCCTGCCGATGTCCCGGCAGTGGATTTATTGCGGGACATCGGAATGTTTTTGCTATATTTGTCGGCTTTTACACAGATAGTCTTAACTTGCTGCTGGATGAACCGTACATATTCCTGTCATTCGTTTCAGGAGTGGCCGTCACGACACTTGGGATAGTGCTGTGCCTTGTTCGCATTGACTCCAACGAGGACAGCCGGAAGATCCGGATGGCGAGGTTGATCCTGGCCGCGAGCTATTTCATCCTGTCTGTCCCGGATTGGCTGAATATGTCCGGAGCGAATGACGTCGGGGATAAGACGGCGGCCACGATTGTCTCGGCCTCCATCCAGTCCCTTCTTTTCACTTTCACGCTCATCGCGATGATCCAGCCGCTTTTCATCACGAAAAAGAGGCTTCTGGCCAATGTCGCGGCCGTCTCGATAGGCACGGCCGCATACCTTGTGGCGGATTCCCTGACCGGGGGCTCCCCGTACATCACGTGCATCGTGGTCGCCGTGGTGATCCTCCAGCTGGCGTATTACACGTTGATGTTCAAGCTGTGCTACAAGCGTTACATCGAGCAGGTCACCGACTATTATGACGATGACCGCAAACAGCATCTGCTCTGGGCCAGAAACAGTTTCTATGCGGCTTTGTCGGTCGGGATCAGTGCTATGCTGTCGTTGGTTGTGCCGGCTCAGGCGTACAATGTCTTTATGTGCTGCTACATAGCGTTCTATGTCTGGTTCGCCAGCCGTTTCATCAACTATGTCACTAAGCTGAACTACTATCTTCCGGCTGTCTCTGTCCCGTCGGTGGAGGTGGAGAATGAAAGTCCGCTGGATGTCATCACCCGGGATTCTGATTTCCCGGAAGACATCGCCGAATACAATAATGAGCATAAGGAAAGGCTTGCCAAGGTCCTTGATGAATATGTCGCCTCGAAGGATTACCTTGATCCCGAGCACGACCGGAACTGGCTCATTTCCCAGAGCGGAACGGACCTTCGCTTTTTCCGCTGGTATTTCCAGAACATTATGCTGACGGATTTCCGTGTCTGGAGGGCTAACCTGAGGATCGAGGAGGCTAAGCGCCTGATAGAGACGACCCCGGGGGTGTCGATGAACGTGCTTGCCACAAAGCTTGGTTTCGGAACTTCCCAGAATTTCTACCATCATTTCAAGAAGGTTGTGGGAATGACCCCTACCGAGTATCAGGAAAAGACGCGGTAACCCGCTATTTTTTGCTAAATTTGCGCCCGGAATCCTTGGCTGTTGCCTAAGGAATATAACAGGAATGTCATTATGAATATCTTGAAAGTGGGAATGGTGCAGCAGAGCTGTACGACGGACATAAAGGCGAACATCGCCAAATTGACTGAGAACATCTGTGAATGCGCCGCCAAGGGCGCGAAACTGGTTGTGCTCCAGGAACTTCACAATTCGGTGTACTTCTGCCAGACCGAGGACGCGTCGCTCTGCGACCTGGCGGAGACAATCCCCGGACCTTCCACTGAATATTTCGGTGACCTTGCCAAGAGGCTCGGAATCGTGCTTGTCCTCTCGCTTTTCGAGAAGCGGGCTCCGGGACTTTACCACAACACGGCTGTCGTGATCGAGAAGGACGGCAGCATCGCCGGCAAGTACCGCAAGATGCATATTCCTGATGATCCTTGCTTCTACGAGAAGTTCTATTTCACGCCGGGGGATCTGGGCTTCAGGCCGATCCTGACTTCGGTGGGAAGCCTCGGCGTGCTGGTCTGCTGGGATCAGTGGTACCCGGAGGCCGCCCGTCTGATGGCTCTTAATGGTGCCCAGTTGCTGATTTATCCAACCGCCATCGGCGGAGTCGGCACGGATTCCAAGGAGGAGCAGCAGACCCAGAGACAGGCCTGGCAGCTTGTCCAGAGGGGACACTCTGTCGCCAACGGCCTTCCGGTCGTCACCGTGAACCGTGTCGGCCACGAGGACGACCCTTCCGGGAACACCATCGGACTGGATTTCTGGGGATATTCATTCGCCACGGGGCCGCAGGGGGAGATTCTCGCGCAGTTCGGGACTGATGAGGAAGGGGTGAAGGTCGTTGACATCGACATCGACCGCACTGAATATGTCCGCAGGGGGTGGCCGTTCCTCCGTGACCGCCGCATCGACGCTTACGATCCGATCCTTTCCCGTTACGGGAAGTAGGGGCATATCTCTGTCGAAGTGACCATTATCCCAAGATATAATTAAGATTCCGGCCCTGTTATTTCTCTCTGATACCAACAAATAGGGATGCGGAAACGATTGCATCCGAATAAATATTTGCATAACTTTGCATCGAAACGAAGTTTAACAAATATTTATTCAATCATTCAATGCTTATGGGATCAGAAAAGACAATGAAGGCGGTCGGCCTTAGGTTTCTGATTCTTTCCTTGTGCGCCTTGCTGTCGGTTATCGGCTTCGAGGACCTCGCCTCCGCCCAGACCAATCAGGGCAAGAGCGCGTCGTCCGGGGCTCCGAGCAACCCAAGGATCACGATCAAGGGACGAATCACGGATGACCACGACGAGCCTCTCCCCGGAGCCAATGTGCTCGTGAAAGGGACATCCATCGGAACCTCCGCGGACGTGGACGGAAACTATTCTTTGACATTTCAGCGTAGTCCTGGCAAACAGGATGTCCTGATATATTCATTCATCGGAACAGAGTCGAAGGAGTACAATGTCAGCACCTCGACAAGGCTGAATGTGCAGCTGAAGACCTCCAGCCTTGACGCTGTGGTGGTCAACGGCTTCTACACGCAGACGAAGGAGACCTTCACGGGATCGGCCACCACGATCAGCGGTGACCAATTGGTCGCGGTGTCATCGACCAACCTGATGCAGAGCCTCGCGTCCCTGACTCCGGGTATGGTGCTGGTGGAGAACAACGTCGCGGGATCCAACCCGAACGCCGTTCCGTCTATCCTCATCCGTGGAGCCAACACGCTCATAACCAACGAGAGCGAGGAGGGGGTCAACAACCCTCTCATCGTGCTGGACGGAGTCGAGATCAGCATTCAGGAACTCTACGATCTGGATATGTTCGACATCGAGCGAATCGATGTGCTCAAGGATGCCTCCGCGACGATCCTTTATGGTGAGAAAGGCGCCAACGGTGTCATTGTCGTCGAAAGGAAGCGCTCCGAGGAGGGAAAACTTAGGCTGAGCTACAATTTCGTGCCGCGTTTCAGTGTGCCGGACCTCAGCTCGTTCAACCTTTGCAGCCCTGCCGAGAAACTTGAGGTCGAGAGACTTGCCGGAAAATATGATTCGGCGGACGGCTCGATGGACGAGGCCTACGACTACAAGCTCCAGCTTGTGCGCAAGGGCGTGAATCCGGACTGGCTCCACGCTCCGCTCCGTGTGCCGTTCAGCCACACGCATTCCCTGGCCTTGAGCTCAAGGGGAGAGAAACTGGAGTATCGCGCGAACGCCAATTTCGGTGACACCTACGGAGTTATGAAGGGTGACAACAGAAGGAACCTCGGTGTGAACTTCAGCCTGAACTACCATCTGCGCAACAAGCTGACCTTGTCCTACAAGAACAGCTTTTCGCTGAACCGCAGCATCGATTCCCCTTACGGAAGCTATGCGCAGTACTCAAGGATGAACCCTTACCTTCCGATGAAGGATGAGGACGGGGAATATTACAAGTACTACACTTTCAATCCGTTCAGCACATCTGGGACGAAGGTCTCCAACCCGCTTTACGAGGCCACGCTCTCAAGTTTCAGCAAGTCGCAGACCCAGTCCTGGACAAATTCCTTGTCCGGAAGATGGAACATCACCAAGGAACTCTATGTGACCGGTCAGGCCAACCTGGGACTTTCCTGGAGCAAGGCCGACACCTACGAGTCTCCGGATATGGCGAAATACGAGAACAGCAAGCTGGCTGACAAGGGTCGCTACAGCCTTGCGACCGGCAACGGTCTCTCGACCGACGGCAAGATCGTCATCAACTACGGTAAGTCTTTGGACACCAAGGGCTCTATGTTCCGTATCAGCGCCGGCAGCAATATTCAGTACAGCAGGAAGCAGAACGCGTCGTTCATCGCCACAGGCTTCATCAAGGACGAGCTTTCAGACCTGTCGTTCGCCCTCAGTTATCCGACCGGCCACCCGTCAGGCTCTGACAAGGTCTCCACAGGAGTCGGAGTGTTCGCCAACGCCAACTTCAGCCTCTGGAACAGATACTTTGTGGACGGATCCTACAGGGCCTCAGGCTCTTCCAAGTTCGGCTCCCGCAACAGTTTCGCCCCGTTCTGGGCGTTCGGAGCCGGCTGGCATCTGCACAACGAGAAGTTCATCAAGGATAATCTTCCTTGGCTCAACACTTTTACATTCAGGTACTCTATGGGTTACACCGGCAGCGTCTCGTTTGACTACTACCAGGCCCGTACCGTCTATCAGTACGATTCCAAGTACCAGTATGTCTCCGGAATCGGCGCGCTGCCTAAGCAGATGGGCAATCCTGACCTCAAATGGCAGAGGACCTTCAACAACAACTTCGGAATCACGACGGCCTTTCTGGACAACAGGTTCAACCTGTCCTTCGACTTCTATTCGAACACGACCTACGATATGCTGATGCCGGTGACCCTTCCGCCTTCTGTCGGCACAAGCTCGATGAACGTGAACTTCGGCCAGATGAACAACAAGGGACTTGACCTTTCGGTCTCAGGCCAGATCATCAGGACAAAGGATTTGTTCTGGAGTATGACCCTCACAGGCGGTCACGTGATGGACAAGATCCAGAAGATCTCAGATGACATCAAGGATGACATCACCAACCCTTACGACAGCTCCAAGCCGAAGATCCTCCTGCAGGAGGGCGGCTCGCAGTACGACATATTCGCTATGCGCTCCGCCGGAATCGACCCGGCGACCGGAAAGGAGATATTCATAAAGAAGAATGGTGAATATACCTACGACTATGACGATAAAGAAAGGGTCGCTGTCGGCAACACCAACCCTATCCTGCAAGGCTCGTGGATGAACACCGTCAGGTACAAGGGCTTCTCCGTCAGCATCGCCACGTCCTACACCTTCGGAGCCGACTACTACAATTCGACGCTCCAGAACAAGGTGGAGAACATCAACGCTGAATATAACGTTGACCGCCGGGTGTTCACCGACCGTTGGAAGCAGCCTGGCGACCACACCCGCTTCCTTGGAATCGGCACGTCCACAAGCACTTCGATGTACTCGGAGAGGTTTGTCGAGAAGCGTAACGAACTGTACATCTCCAGCATTCAGGTTATGTACGACTTCGCGCCAAAGGCGATCACGAGGCTCGGTCTCCGCAAACTGGCCGTCGGTTTCGGACTTTCAGACATCGCCCACATCTCGACCGTCAAGTTCGAGAGGGGAACCAGCTACCCGTACTGCCGCGGAATCAACCTGATTTTCCGCCCGACATTCTAAACAAGGAGGAAAGACAATGAAAAGCAAGATAATATTCACGACTATGATCGCCGCCGCGCTTGCGACCGGATGTGACAAGTTTCTCGATGTCCATCCTAAAGGCGAGAAAATCAATATGTTCGAGACGGCCGAGGAATATGAGGACGCTCTCTATGGAGTTTACAGCGAGCTGACGGGAAGCAACCTTTACGGTCAGCATCTGATCATCCTCCCGGAGGTTATGAGCCAGAACTTCACCACTTCGGACTACAAGTACGCCGAGCTGGCCGAGGGCGAGATGACGTCAAGCGGCTCGACTTCCACCAAGAAGGAGATCTGGAAGGATGCCTACGAGGCCATCAACCACATCAACAACATCGTTGAGCACGCCGAGGACGACATCGACACCTACAAGCATTCCCGTCTCTATCTCGGTGAGGCATTGGCGCTCAGGGCTTTCGTGCATTACGAGGTCCTCAAACTGTTCGGCCCTCCATACTGGGCTTCCGACAGCGAGAAGAAGACCACCATCCCTTACGTGACGAAATATTCGTTCGACATCTCGCCTCTCCTTTCCTACGATGAGGTGTGCCGGAATATTCTTGAAGACCTGAAGAGGGCTGAGGAATATCTCGCTGAGGATGAGACCCTTGTCCCTGCCGTGAGGAACAACGCTGCCCAGGTTTTCTCTGACGCGAGGATAGCGCACATCAACCTTTACGCCGCGCAGGCCTTGATGGCGAGGGTGTATTGGAGTATGAACGATATGGACAACGCCGAGGCTTACGCCCAGAAGGTGATCTCCAGCGGCAAGTTCTCTTTCCGTCCGACCAGCGCGTTCGTGCAGCCGGACAACGGGACCTTTGACCTGAACGAGACGATCTTCGGACTCTACATCAATGACGAGAGCGCGATGATGAAGAAGCTGAACATCAACGGTACAGGAGCTTCTTCCGCCCTTGTCCTGGCGCCTGGCTACGCCTCCATCTACGAGAAGGACAGCGGAGCGTCGACCGATTACAGGCTTTCGGCCTGGTTCGATGTCTCATATTCATTGTGCCGCAAGCTTGTGAACAACTGCTTCATCTCGGAGGACAACTCTTACAGCGGAAAGTCGATCCTGGGCTATGATATTCTTAGATTGCCTGAGATGTACTACATTGTCGCCGAAGCCAACATCGACAAGGATCCGGCGAAGGCGGTGAAGTATTTCGACGAGGTTCTGAAGTCAAGGGGCCGCGAGACTTTCGAGGAGAGTGGCACCGCGCTGACCCGTGACCTGCTCTTCGAGGAGCGCCACAGGGAATTCTACTGCGAGGGGCTTACCTGGATGGATATGAAGAAGGAGAAGAAGGACATCACGACCGTGTCCGGCAAGACCCTCCACGGCGACCTTGCGTCCACCTACACGCTGACTGTTCCGGACGAGGAACTGGAGGCGAGGAAAAATATTAATAACTAAATGAATATGAAGAATATAATATATCCGGTCATCGCGGCTCTGCTTTTCCTCACTTCCTGCAACGGAACGTGGATAATGTACGACACCGACCAGAATGATCACATCTATTTTCAGGACCGGCAGCAGGTTCTGATCAAGTCTTTCGCCCTTCTGGCAGACGATGAGATTGACGTTGAGGCTCCTGTCTATATTATGGGAACCGTCTCGGATCAGGACAGGCCTTTCAAACTGGAGAGCGTCCCGAGCGAAGAGGGCGACACGATAGTATTCGGCGGCATTACCTATCCGGTGATCTCCGCCAGGGAAGGCGTTGATTTCGAGGTAGGGGACTGTGTGCTTCCTGCCGGAGCGACTTCCACAAAGGTCTCTGTGAAACTGAAACGTCAGCCGGAGATGAAGGAGGGCGCCTATGTGCGTGTCCACCTGAGACTTGTCCCGTTCGAGAATTTCGAGCCGCTTCCGGCGGACAGCTCAAGCTCGCAAAGCGTCAAGACACCTGATTTCCAGGTCTATGTCAACGACGGTGACCCGGCCTGCCCGTCCTGGTGGAAACCGAACGCCAAGGCCGACCCGGGCTGGGACTACGACCTCGGCAACTTCTATCCGGCGAAGTTCAGGATGCTCCTCGACCTCTTCCACAAGACCGCCGAGACCAACCCTGTCTTCTATGAATATTGTGTCGCGCATTACGGCGAGAACCTCGATGCCGAGCCGAGCTCTGACAACAACAATATGCTGAAATTCTGGCGTCAGACCTATATGTCTGCCTGGGCGGGCTCGGTGTTCTGCCCTCTGTACGAATATTACGAGAAGTACTATGCCGAGCATCCGGACGACCCTAATTTCGAGGTTATGGGCAGCGACAAGGTCAACATCAACAACCGCGTCGGCTGGGGTGACCCGCGCAGCGGCAGATATGGTTTCCTCAATTAATCGGAGAATAAAGAAATGAAAAGAATATTCCAATTTTTGTCAGCGGCGGCTCTGCTCTCCGTGGCCGTGTCCTCCTGCTGGAAGATCGACGAGGGAGACACAGTTGACCTTGCACCGATCGAGTTCAAGGTCGCTTCGGACACGATCAACGCCGACCTTGGCGTGGAACTGAAATACGAGGGACTCACCGTCAAGAGTGACCGTGAGGTCTCCTACGAATGGTCTTACGGACAGCCGGCCGACGGCAAGACGGTCGCCGACCACATCTTCAAGACCGGGACGATCGAGAACGTCTCGACCTCGCCTACAATCGACTATACTTTCACCAAACTGGGTACATTCATCCTTCGGCTCAGGGCCGACAACGGGGAAAGCATCCAGTACAAGTACTTCACCCTGAACGTGAACTCGGGCTATGACGAGGGTGTCACCATCCTGAGCAACGGGGAATCCGGAGACGGACACCTGACGTTCATCAAGACACTCACTTCCGAGGAATCGGCCGCAGGAAAGCAGGAGGTTTTCCCTGACGTGTTCTCGTCCATCAATCCCGGACAGACACTCAGGAACGGAAAAGAGTTGTTTATGTCCAACGCCACCGTCAAGAAAGTGGACTACTCCGGCCTTCTGATCGCCACCGATGACGAGAACGGCACGATGTGGCATATGGAGGCCAAGACATTCCAGCTGTTCAAGAAGTCAAGTATGCTTTCGGCCGGCTCCCGGTTCAAGGCGTTCGGCGGCGAGCTGGCTTCGACATCCGGATTCGCGGCGTTCATCCTCGGTGAGAACTCGCATATCTACCGCTACGATATGATGATGGGTGACTACACCGATATGATCGACATCAAGCCGATGACAGGCATATTCGGAGGAGTCTCACGCAAGACCGCCAACGACGCGACTATCCGCTCGCCGTATTTCCGCAACTCTGACAGCCTCGCTGTCAGAAGAACCGCCTCCGCCGGAACCGTCTATTACACTCTCAGTGGCTATGAGGTTGTGAATATGGCCACTCTGCGGACCGCGAAGACCAATTCCCTCTATGTCCTGTTCAGAAGCAAGACGAATCCTGATGAATATGTCATCAAGAACACCGACGGCATCGGAGGTTCAGGGGCCTTGAAGACTTGGGGAAGCACTGTCACGTTCACGACCAGTGATTTGAAGATGGACAGTGACTGCAAGTTTGTCGGCACGAAGAACTCGGCTGATGTGTACTATGTCTATGACAACGCCGTTTACCGTTGGTCACTGATCAGCGCTCCGGTCTCCAAGCCGGCGATAACCCTTCCGGCCGGCGAGCAGATCCGGGACATCGCCACCAATTTCCTTGGCAAGGACAAAGGTGACAACGGAGAGGATCTGCTCTACATCGCGACCTACAACCCGTCCAGATCGGGAGAGAAGAAAGGCAGCCTGTACGTTTACAGATTCTCGGACGACACCCTTGTGAAGTCCTACGAGGGCATATTCTGGGATCCTGCTTCGGTAATGTATAAATATCGGGTGAACTAAACTGATAATCAATAACAATAAAGAAATATTTATGACGAAAAGGAGTATTATCCTGACTTTGATCGCCGCCGCGCTGTTGGTTCCGTCCACAGACGCGGCAGCGTCCGTGTTTAAGAAAAAGAAGAAGAGAAAAGCCCAGACAGAGGCTGTCGCGGCACCGAAACCGGCTCCTAAGAAGAAGCAGACCCCTTACGAGAAACTGATGAAGGAGGTCGCTGATTCGGCCTGCGGAAAGACTTTCAACCTTTACCGCACGTCCAAGGACAAGATCTATATGGGCTTTCCAAGGAATATGATGGGACGCAGGATGCTTGTGGGCAGCACGATCACCGCAACAAGCAATCCGGCCTACCTGAACGTCGGGTATAAGTACGTGAAGCCGACATATTTCCAGATTGACCTCAAGGACAGCCTTGTGGTGCTGACGGTTCCGGGAACGAACGCCACTAGTTCCGATCCAGGGATGCAGGCCGCCATCGAGCGCAACTATATTCCTAAGGTCTTGAGAAGGATCGCCGTGCAGGCGACGAGCAAGGACAGCTCGGAGGTGATCTTCGAGGTGACTCCGCTCATCAATTCGGTCGCTCCCAAAGGAAAGGACTTCACCCTCACTAAGGCCGCTGACGAGAAATCAACCTGGTTCAGCGATCTCAAGGCGTTCAGTGACAACGCTTCCGTGAAGGTGCATTCCAACGTGGACTTCACGAAGACCTTCCTGATGCTGAAAGGCAAGGTGGGTTCCGGCTCGATGGCCTACACGGTTTCGTTTATGCTGCTTCCGGAGAACCCGATGCCGGCCCGTGTGCAGGATTCGAGGATCGGAGTGTTCCCTGTCGGCCCGGGAGAGGGAAGTGTCAAGTACAATCTCACATCCGCCGAGGACGGGTTCAAAGGCTATGTGCTGGCTTCCCGCTGGAGACTTGAGCTCTCAGACACTACCGCTTGGCAGAAAGGTCAGAAGGTCACGGTCAAGAATCCGATTGTCTGGTACGTGGACAATTCGTTCCCTGAGGCTTGGAAGGCTCCGATCAAGGAGGGTGTCCTGGCTTGGAACAAAGCTTTCGAGGCCATCGGACTGAAGGACGTGATGCAGGTCCGTGACTTCCCGACCGCCGATGAGGATCCTCAGTTCGATCCTGACAACCTGAAATATTCCTGCATCAGGTATGTCCCTGACGCCACGATGAACGCTATGGGACCGTCTTGGGTTGATCCGGTGACAGGAGAGATCCTGAACGCCTCGGTGCTGGTGTATAACGATGTCATCAAACTGATCAACAACTGGCGTTTCGTGCAGACGGCGCAGGTGGACGAGAAGGTCCGTGCCGTGAAGATGCCCCAGGACATCATCGATGAGTCACTTGTCTATGTGATCTCTCACGAAATAGGTCACACTCTGGGACTTATGCATAATATGGGCGCATCCTCGGCCTATCCGACCGACTCTTTGAGGAACGCCGCTTTCACCGCGAAGTATGGCACGACTCCGTCGATTATGGACTATGCCCGCTTCAACTATGTGGCTCAGCCTCAGGACAAAGGTGTCAAGCTTGTGCCGCCGTCTCTGGGCGTTTATGATGAATATGCCATCAAGTGGCTGTACACCCCTGTGATCGGGGCCAAGGACATCTGGGAGGAATATTCGGTCGCGGAGAAGATCATTGATGAGAAGGCGGGCGACCCGCTTTACCGTTACGGTGCGCAGCAGGTTTCCGGAAACGCCAGCTATGGTGTCTATGATCCGAGCGCGAGGACGGAGGACCTCGGGGATGATCCGATCAAGTCCAGTGACTACGGTATCAAGAACCTCAAGTACATCCTTCCTAAGATGAACGGATGGATCGGTGCCGATGACAACGATTTCACGCACAGGAATGATCTCTACCTCCAGCTGACGAACCAGTACTACCGCTACATCAACAATGTGATGGCCCAGGTCGGAGGAATATATTTGAACAACGTCAAGGAGGGCTCGGTGGTCAAACCATCGGTGCCGGTTTCCAAAAAGGTTCAGAAGGCATCCTTGAAATGGGTGGTCGGCCAGCTCCGCGCTTCTTCTTGGATCAATGACACTGACGTTACCTCGAACCTGCCGTTGGCCACACCGCAGTCCAACAAGATCTGCGCCCAGGTGGCGAAGGCTTTGGCCTCGACCGCTCCGGCGAATGTTATGCTGGCCTCTGTGGTTCCCGGCGACGGCAAGCCTTACACCGTCAAGGAATATTACGATGACCTTTACAATGAGTTGTTCGCTTCGTCAATCGCCGGTCGCAAGCTGACATCCGAGGAAAAGACCCTCCAGAGAGAGGTTCTGACAGCTTCGGCGAAGGATGTCAAGTCTATGCTTTCCAAGTCGTTGACGGAAGAGACTGGCAGTGATGAATATGCCGCCGATCCGATGTGGTGCGGATGCGATGACATCAGCCTTGGCGAGGGCAAAGGCCCTTACCAGAAAAGCGTGAGCGTCCTGACGATCGATGAGAGTGACGGATGCCGGATCGTGTTCCTGAACAAGGTCAAGGCATTGGCCTCTTCCCGCCGGTCTTCCGCCCCGTCTGAGGACAAGGCTCACTATGAGTACCTTCTCGCCCGTGTCAATGCGGCGCTTCAAAATCAGAAATAATGAAAATCAAACCAATCATAGCGGCAATGGCCGCGTTGGCCGTATCGGCCTGCTCCACGCTAAAGGATGGAGAGTACAACCTTTCGGTGGTGTCCACCGGTGACGGCCACGGCTACTGGTTCGCCAAACCTATCGAGGACGGCGGCAAGGCCAGAGGCTCCCTGATGGCCCAAAGTGCCTTTGTGAACGGCATCCGTGCCGAGAAAGGTGCCGACAATGTCATCCTTATCGACGCCGGAGACAATTTCTTCGGCAGCGGAGCCCCGTTCTATTACAACTATGTGGACACAGCCTCCTCGCATCTCTATCCGAGACTGGCTTCCTATATGAAGTACGACGCTGTCATCGCCGGCCATTCCGATTTTGAGTCCGGTCACAGTGTCTATGACCGTGTCGCCAAAGAGATGAAGAAGGAAGGCGTTCCGCTTCTGGCCGGCAACGCCCTGTCCGACAGGAACGGCAAGCCATATTTCCCGGCATATTCAA
>CAVCRL010000031.1:0-19756 GCA_963604455.1 Lachnospiraceae bacterium
CTTATCTCTATGCCTGGACAAACCAGCCGTGGAAGACACAGTACTGGATGAGGGAGATCATCAACAGGATGTATCGTCCTGATATTCACGGATTAGGTGGAAATGACGATTGTGGTCAGATGTCCGCCTGGTACATCTTCGGCGTGCTTGGGTTCTATCCGGTATGTCCTGGAAGCGACCAGTACGTGTTCGGCGCGCCGTACCTTCCGTACGCCAAGATCGCCCTTCCGAACGGCAAGACCCTTGAGGTGAAGGCCGCAGGCGTGAGCGACACGAACCGTTATGTGAAGAAGGTTCTGCGCGACGGCATCGAGTGCAAGAAACTCTACATCACCCACGACGATCTCCTCCAAGGCGGCACCATCGAGTTTGTGATGTCCTCCAAGCCGAACAAGTCCCGCGGCCAAAAACCTGCCGACAAGCCGTATTCCCTTTCCGCAAAGGTAAAGTGACTTGCCGGTGGAGGGTAAGTCTTTATCCTGCAATATATTAAGCGAAGTCCTTTAGCCGACACCAGCTAAAGGACTTCGCTTTTATAATTGATTACCAATTGTTTATCCTCCATAGTGGTATGTTAAGAGAATGTTGCGGGAAGTCGATAAAATTTTGGCTTTCCGCAGAGTTTGTAAAGATAAACCTTGCTGAAAGTCGATTTTTTTTTAACTTTGCGCAAGGTTATCAATAAGTAAGATGAAGGTAATAGGCAGAAAATCAGAGATCGAGCAGATTCAGAAGCTGTATGATTCCGGAAAATCAGAGTTCGTTGTCGTGTATGGAAGACGGCGTGTAGGAAAGACATTTCTGGTGAACCAGTTCTTCGACAATAAATTCCTTTTCAAAGTGACTGGGCTTGCGGTCAAGGACAAGGCCGCGCAGTTGGTCAATTTCGGCGAGGCCCTCAAAAAGCAAGGTTCACCCCTTTGCCCTTACCCAAAATCCTGGATGGAAGCGTTTGACTTCCTTAAGACGCTTATTGAGAGTTCAAAGTGGAAAGGACGCAAGGTTGTGTTCATAGACGAATTGCCGTTTATGTACACCAATCGATGCGATCTGGTAGTGGCCATCGAGCACTTTTGGAATGACTGGGGATGCACGCAAGACGATCTTATGTTGATTGTCTGCGGTTCCGCCACTTCTTGGATCACAAAAAAGATACTCAGGAACAAGGGTGGCCTGCATAACAGGGTGACAGGAAAGATTTACCTCAGGCCATTCAACCTGGCGGAGTGCAAGGCCTATTTCAAGTCAGTTGGCATCAGCCTTGACGAAAAAGACATCGCTGAATGTTATATGATTATGGGCGGAATCCCTTACTATCTCAGCCTCTTTGAGAAAGGGAAAAGCCTCGCGCAGAATGTGGATGACCTATTCTTCAAAAGAAAAGGCAAACTGGATGGCGAGTTCGACAACCTGTACGCCTCGTTGTTTGAGAACAGCGAGGACTATATGAAAGTGATAGAGGCGCTCAGCCGGAGAAATGCCGGCCTGACCAGAAAGGAGATTATCGCCACGACAGGTCTCCCCGATGGAGGTGGTCTCAGCACCATCCTGTCTGATTTGGACGACTGCGACATCATCAGGAAATATAAGGCTTTCGGCAAAAAGGAGAATGACGCTGTCTATCAACTGACGGACTTCTACACAATCTTCTATTACAAGTTCATCAGGAAATATGGTGCCACGGACAAACCATTCTGGTCTTATCAAATAGGAACCACGCTTCATAACGCCTGGGCCGGAATCGCGTTCGAGAGGTTGTGTATGTACCATCATATTCAGATAGAGAAAGCGCTTGGCATTCAAGGCATAATGACCGAGATATCAGCGTGGCGATCGGAAAGCGCACAGATTGATATGGTGATAAGCCGTGCCGACCGCGTCATCGACCTCTGTGAGATCAAATTCTGGGAGGGACCTTTCTCCATCACCAAAAAGTATCGTCAAGAACTGGACAACAAGATCAACTCATTCCGAGACTCCCTCAAACTCCGCCGGACTCTCCACCTCGTCTTCATAACAACCTACGGCCTGAAGCCTAATGAATATAGTGGTGTGGTTCAAAATGAAGTGACCTTGAACAACCTTTTCGAATAATTGAAGTCACTGCCTAAGGAACGAAAAGAAGGCGGCCGGGATTCCGGTCGCCTTCTTTGTATAGGGTTGGCTGAAGGAGTGATTACTTCTTGAAGTACATACTCTCTTCGTTGCTGCCGTTGTAGTTGGCCTGGTAGATCACATCGTAGGAACCGGCGATGGATGACTTGTCGGCTGATGTGGCCTTTGCGATGGAGAATCCACAGATGTAGTACTTGCCGTTGCTTGTCTTCTGGCCTGCCCCATAGTACTGATACTTCAATGTCTTCAGATCATCGCTGACCGTGAACCAGAGCCACTCGTAGTTGCTGTCAGAGAATGCCTTGTCACCAGGAGCGAAGTTGTAGCCGCCCCAAGTGTTCACACCGGCACACTCAGGAAGGTAAGCGCAGTACTTTCCTTCAGCTGCAGGTTGAGCCGCGCGGCGGTCGAAGAACACTCCGAATTTTACTGTCCTGGCCTCGTAGTCAATCTCGACACAGGCGTCCAGAGTTGAGTTGAGGTACAGTCCGGTGATTCCGATATTGTTGGTGTGTTCCTTACCGACGGCATCCTTCAATGTCTCTTTCTGGCGTGGCTCTCCGAATGTAACGACCGTCTTGTCGGCATTGGTGTTGCCCTTACCCATAGTCTTGTTAGGGTCGAACAACTTGGAGTAAAGCGTCCAGCTTCCCTTGAAGTCGTTGGCGCCGATCTGGGTGAAGATGTAGGTGTGGCCATTGTCAAGCACAACCTTTCCGACACGTACGCTGCCGGTCTTGTTCTCCTCGACTGTGAGGACACCGTCCTTTACAGAGATCCACTTGCTTGCGCTCTCAACCTTGGCATAGACATCAGAAACAGTATATTTCTCATCTCCGATCCAGTAGTTGAACTCCTTGGCGTCAACGGACTGGGTGATCTCGGTGGTCTTGCCGGCCACGATGTTCGTAACCTCAAGGGCGTTGCCGTAGGTGGTTGTCTGGATGTGTGAGATAAGGTTGGTGTTGGTGTACTCTCCACCCACAGGCCAAACGGCGATGTAGGCGGTGGCTGTCGCCAGATCTGTGTCAACGGTCGCAGGTACGGTGATCGAGCCCTTCTCGCTCTCCTTTTCAGGAGTGTCCAAAGGAAGCACGATGCTGTTGTACTGTGCGTCACTTCCGAGGGTAATGGTTGTCTCGCCGGCCTTAGGGGTCGAGCCTTCCGGGTAGGATACGACAACTTTCACGATACCGGTCTTGTAAGCCAATGACACGGAAGCCTTGCCTCCGGACAGTGTGCTGACAGGAGCCGATCCCATAATGACCTGATGGGCGACTGCATCCGAAAGAGTACCTTTCTGATTGTTAAGTCCCACGACAGTAGGAGCTGAGCCATAGTTCACGAGATTGGTCTCCTTGTTGTCAACATAGACCAGAACGGTCTCGGCGTCATTCGGGACAGCCACTTTGTTGCTGAAGGAAGCGGTCTTGCCTTCGGCGGCCTCGCCATTGAGGATCTGGGTCCTTCCCACAGATGTGCCGTCAGCCTTCGCGAAACGTATGCGGAGGAAATCCTTGGCGGTGAAAGCGGTCTTCATCCCCTCGCCTTGCGCTGACGGAAGGGTAGCCTCGATTGTCAAGGTCTTTACAGTTGCGTTATCATCCTTGAACTCCTTCACATCCTCTCCGTTGTCGCAGGCGGAGAAAAATGCCATTGCCGAAAGAGCGCAAGCGAATGTCAATAATATTTTTTTCATTTGAATATAATTCTATTTGTGGATAATGACTGTTAGTTCCAGTAAGGATTGCCCTGACGCTCCTTCTGAGGAATCTCCCAAGTGAAGCCCTCGACAGGAATCTGAGTCTCGCTCCAATGGTTGGCTCCACGGGTGTTCTGAACGCCCCAGCGCTTCTGGTTGAAGAACGCCCAGTCGCCTTCTCCCCACATCTCGATGCGCCACTGAAGTTTCACCATCTCCATCACGCTCTTGTCAGACATCGTGTTGTCGCAGGTCATAGTGGTGGCTCCGCTGATAGTACGTGCGGCGAGCAGTTTGTTGAGCATAGCCTTGGCCTGAGCCTCCTGACCATCCTGAGCGTAAGCCTCGGCGACCATCAGCAGAACCGCTGAGGAGCGAAGGTAGATGTTGTCGGATGTGGTGGCGGCGTTCGTGTGGTTGCCGTAACCGATGGCTGAGGAAGCTGCCCATTTGAGGGAGGTGTACTTTGGCATAGTGTACTGGTACCAAGTCGTGTCAGCGCCATCATTGGTATAGACGTGGAAGTTCTCGAAGTCCTCTGGAAGGATGCACGCCTTGCGGCAGTCAGCGTCTGAGAGGGCGTCGTAGATGTTCTTGTCCACCTGATAGTAACCGGTAGCGCCACGTTTGAGGGCGTTGAGACCAGCGTTGGTCCAGAAGATGTTGGATGATCCTCTGGCTCCACCGAAGATGGCCTCCGGATTCTTCTCAAGGTTGTAGAACGCATTCTGGGTGGCGTTGAAGTCGGTTCCGTTCCAGCCTGTTCCCTGAGGGAGAGACTCTGTCACACCGGCGCGAGAGTTCACGGAAGCCAGCAGGCTTGCCTTCATACCATAGTCATCAGCCTTGATCAGATTAGGGAAGTGGCTCAGAAGGTCGTTTCCGGCCTCGATGACGGTCTTCCAGTCCTTGCTGTCAAGGGCGGCGCGGCAGCGGTAGTACTGTGCCACAGCGCAGTCGATGTCGTAGATCTGGGTGGACTCGTTTCCGACCGTGTAGCCGTTCTCGCCCAATTTGGAGCTGTGGAACAGATCGACAGCCTCCTTGAAGGTGGTGTTGATCCAATCCCAGGTCTCGGCCACTGAAAGCGGAGCCTTGGCGGCGTTGTAGGCATATGCGTCATAGATAGGCCATCCCTGCTTTGTGGTGGAGGTGACATCCTGAAGGTCGGTGTAACGCTCCATAAGAAGCAGGTAGCTGAGAGCCTTCATCGTCAGGGCCTGAGCACGGCTGGAAGCCATATTCGGGTACTTCTCGACACGCTCGTCCGTGAGGAAGTCAAGAGCCTTGAGAGCCTGGCCGAGTTTATAGACAGGACCAAGATAGTAGCCATAGTTCTGAATGTTCTGGTCTGTTCTCCAGTATGTGTTGTTGGCGAGGTTCTGGTACCAGGTCGTGTATGTGCCCTGATTCAGTCTGTCACCCTCAACCACGTCACCTGACTGGCAGAAACGACGGAACTCGAAGTTGGACTCCTGCGCGTAGCTGTTTGAATAGCCACCGTTCAAGTCAGCGTTATAGATATTGATGTAGCCCGGCAAGCCGCTTACGAGACCCGAGAGCACCTGCTGCTCAGCCTCTTCGTTTCCGCTGATGAAGTCCGCCATATCATCGTCCGTGAAATAGTTCGGGTTGGTGACATCCAGCAGCGATGTGCAGGAAGAAAAGCTCAAGCCAAGAATAGCGACGGCTAAAAGACTTTTATATGTTTTCATATTTTTTCGCGTTTAATTTTAGAAATCAAGATTCAAACCGATGGTGAGAGTCTGCATCTGAGGATAGATGAATGTGTCAACCTCTTTTCCTCCGATCGTGGAGAATGTAGGATCCACACCCTTCTGCCTTGAGAAGAGGAGCACGTTGTCAGCGGAGACGAAAGCCCTGAGCGCGCTGATGTTGACTTTCTGAGTGAGTTTCTTAGGCAGGGTGTAACCTATCGTCACGTTCTTGATACGGAAATAGCTTGCGTCGAAGAGACTCATATCAGTGTAGTTGTGAGAGCCTGGGAGCAAAGATCCGTCAAGATAGTAGCTGCTTGCGCCTGAGCTTGGGAACCACTGCATAGGGTAGTATGCGCCGGTGTTGTCCGGATTCCAGGTGTTGCCGACCAGATCCTTTGACACAGGAATACGCTGCCTGCCGAATGTGGATCCGCGGAACAGATGCTGTGAATATTCCATAGAGAAGAACTTGCCGCCGATCTGATAAGCGGAAACGACGCTGAAATCGAAATCTTTCCACTTAAGGTTGAGGGTAAGACCGCCGATCCAATCCGGAGTGGCTGATCCAACCTCGTAGTATGATGCGTCAGCGGCTACGTCGGTCTTGACATTGTCACCCACCTTGTAGTTGGCGTAACGTCCGCCGTGCTCATAGACACCGGTGGTCTCGTTCTTGTTCACATCATAGTAAGTGACTCTGTGCCAGTAAAGCGGAAGACCAGACTTCTCGTCCACACCTGCATATTTAGGCATATAAAGGTTGAACAGGTCCTTGCCTTCTCCACGGAGGTAGAATATTCCTCGTCCTGCGTGGCTGGCTGTTCCGGCCTGGGCCATATCCTCGGTCTGCACTGTCCAGCAGCCTCTTGGAAGGTCCATAGTCTCGTCGTAGTTAGGAATCTGGTCGGCAGGAACACTCACGAGAGTCGTGCGGTAGTGCGTGCCGTTGATGCCGACGCTGAGGGTGAGATCCTTCTTGCGGATGATGTCCGCGTCGAGCTCGATCTCGAAACCTCTGTTGCGGACCTTGGCGGCGTTGCCAAGAATCGTTGAGTAGCCGGCGCTGGCGAGAGGGGAGACTGACTGGTTGAAAAGAGAGTTGACGGTCTTGTGGTCATAGAAGTCAAGCGCGCCGGTGAGACGGCTCTTCAGAACGCTGAAGTCGAGACCGAGGTCAAACTGGTGGATGTTCTCCCAAGTCAGGTCGGAACGAACGAGGTCGTTACCTGTTCTGATGGCCGTGGAGGCAGGAACACCGGTACCGTTTGAGCTTGTCTGCCAAGATGTCACGGCATAGTACCAATAGTGGTTGAGGTAGTAAGAGGTGAGACCGTTGGAGTTACCTGTCACACCGTAGCTGGCACGCAGCTTGGCGTTGTCAAGCCAGGTCTTCATCTCTTTCATAAAGCTTTCCTCGGAGAGACGCCAGCCGGCTCCGACTGACCAGAATGTTCCCCAGCGGTTGTCCTTTGTGAACTTGGAGGCGGCATCACGCCTGAGGGAAGCTGACAGATAGTACTTGCTGTCGTAGTTGTAGTTGAAACGGCTCAGGTAGGACTCTGTCCTGTAGATGTTCGTGCTGAAGCCTGGAGTTGTCGAGTTCTCACCTCCCGCGTTGACATAGCGGCCGACGAAGTTGCCTGCGATGCCGAAGCCAGGGATCAACTCATAGCCGGTACCGAAGTTGAGATCCTCCCTGTTGAGGTCCTCATATTCGTGGCCGACCATAGCGTCAACGTGGTGCTTGTCGAAGTCCTGGTTGTAGGTGAGGATCTGCTGGGTGTTGATGATTCGGCGCTGGTAGGTCTTGATACCGAATCCACCGTTAGGGGTTCCACGTCCAGCGATACTGTTCACGTACATCGTACGTTTCCAGTGGGACTCGTCCATATTGAAGTTCACGTTGAAGTTGAAGTGCTTCAGGAAGTTGACATCGGCGAACAGACGGGTTGTCCAGGTGGAGATGTCCTGACGCTCGATGTTGGTCTCGGCGATGTACTTGAAGTCACTTCCGTAAGGGCTGGTGGCCACTCCAAGAGGTGAGTATGACTCGTTCTTGGTGTTCAGGATCTTGTCGCCGTTCGCGTCAAGCACTGGGTCGCCGTTCTCGTCGATTGTGTAAACCGGCTCGATAGGCTGCCATCCCTTCACGTGAAGCATAGCGTTACCATAGGCTCCACCGATCTGGCGGGATCCCCATTTACCGGCCTGCGCGCGGGTGCTGGTCTTTGAATATCCTACGTTGGCTCCGATCTTCAACCATTTGAGAGCCTGTGCGTCAACGTTCATACGTCCGCTGTAACGCTTGTAGGAGCTGGCGATAAGGAATGAAGGCTCGTCCTGATAGCCGAGGGAAGCGTAGTAGTGGATCTTGTCGGATCCGCCGCTGGCCGAAAGGTTATATTCCTGACGGAAAGCCTTCTTGAACATAATGTCAGCCGCGTCTCCGTTGTAGAGAAGACGGGCGTCCTTGTTGATCTTTCCTGTGGCAGGATCGATCAGGTAGGCCCCGCTCATAGTCGCGGAAGCGTTCGAGCCTGATCCCGTCGGGGTGTAGATCGCTCCAGGAACGTTGTAGGCCATATTGTTGCCGAGGGCGTTCTTCTGGAACTGCGTCTCGCTGCCGTTGTAGTCGAACAAGTGCTGGCTGGCGAAGAGTCTTGCCTCCTCATCCGTGTGGTTCGGAGTGGCGATGTTGGTGTAGTAGTTGCCGTTCGCGTCGACTCCTGGGAGACCTGTCCCGTTCACACCGTAGCGATAAGAGTTGTAGATTGACTTCCAGGCATATTCATAGTACTCGGCGGCGGTGTCGATGGAATTGACGTTGTAGTTGCCGATCGAGTTCCATCCCCAACGGCTCTGGAAGGAGATCTTGGACTTGCCTTCGGAACCTCTCTTGGTGGTGATGAGGATGACACCGTTACCGGCTCTTGATCCGTAGAGGGCGGTTGAGGCCGCGTCCTTGAGGACGGTCACGGAAGCGATGTCGTTAGGATCCAGCTGGGAAAGAGGGTTCTCGTAGGTGGAGTTGGTCTGCTGGGCCACACCGTCGATCACGATGAGGGCAGCGGCGGAGGCTCCGTTCGTGGAGCTGACACCACGCAGACGGATCGCCATATCGTAACCAGGCTGACCGTCAACCATTGAGACCTGAAGACCAGGAGCGGCTCCTTCCAATGCTCTGGAGACTGTGGTCGTGTTCTGGATAGCCACGATGTCAGACTTGACATCGGTGATCGATCCGGTCACATCTTTCTTTTTCTGAGTACCATAGGCCACGACAACGACCTCGTCAAGGTACCTGTTGTCGCTCTGGAGGACTACATTGATTACGGACGAGGTGCCGACCTTGACCTCCTGGGAGGTGTAACCAATGCTGGAGAAGACGAGGATGGCTCCCTGCTTCACGTGAGGCAGGCTGTAGTTACCGTCCAGGTCTGTCATCGTGCCGGTGGTGGTGCCCTTTATGAGGACATTGGCGCCGACACAGGGTTCCCCTGTCTCGTCCGTGACCTTTCCGGACACGGCGGACTGGGCGAATACCTGCGCTCCCACTATCAGAAGCGCAAGCAAAGCTGTGAATAAACGTTTACCCATAAACTGTTATTTAAAAATAATGGTTTTCTAAACGCGCGGTTTAGTGAATATAATATGAATAAGGGGAGATGAAATAATTGTTATCAGTCGTGTTGTGTCATTATGCAATAAGTTGTTAATTCGTTCAAAACGTTGCAAAATTATACTATCGGAATTGAACTTTATGATAATATTTGACAAAAACACTTTGAAAAATGACAAGCGCAATCCTTTTTGCATAGAAGTGGCGTTCCGTACTTTCCGTTTTGGCACGCGTTAATGACAGGCTTGTGTGGCGAGGAAAACTTGAATTTGTTTTATTCATCGGAAATCAGTTTCTTTGTGTGGCATAAAAACGAAAGGACGAAGGATGCCGAGAGTCATTATGAAAAAAGTTCAAAAAAACACCGTGCAGACAATCGCTTTGACTTTCGCAGGTCTTGTCTGTGTGATTCTGTTCCTTATATGCTTTATCTCCTCGCAGAAATGGGTGCTGCCTTTCAGGGGGCTACAGGAGATGTTCCTTTGGGACTGGGAATATGTCAATGGAATACTGATGCATCCCGGCGGACTGACGGAACTGGCCGCCAAGTTCCTGGTACAGTTCTTCACCATTCCGGGAGCCGGTGCGGTGATCACACTTCTTATCCTTGGATTGAATGCGTTGTTGGTATGGAAAATTATGGAGAGGACGGCCTGCACCGGAGGGCGGTTCTCCGATGCGCCCGCGGATGGATCCAAGAGAAAGATTTGGGGAATATTCCCTCTGTGCCTGCTGCCTTCCGCTTTTCTTGCGGTCTCATTATTAGATTATTATAGTTTCTACCAAGGGCTGCTTGCCTACGTCGCGGCGGTCTTTTGCCTTTGGGAGTATACGAAGATCAGAAGCTGTCGCGTACCTTGGGTCCAAGGATGCCTGATGACGGTCGGACTTTTCTTTCTGGCTGGCTCCGTCGCACTCCTGTTCGCTGTCCGCGCGCTGTTGTTCGATATATTCGTGAAGCGACAAAAGTCTTTATTGTCAATTGTTTATCCTATACTTACCATTGCTCTCGGCCTGTTTATGATCCAAATTGGCGAGATAGCCTCGGTCATCGACGCATTCACTCCAAAGATGTATTACGAGGTCAATATTATGAATATGCCTGAGATCCACTACGTAAGCTGGGTTATGCTGTCAGTCTGCATATTCATTGCCGCTTGCTCGCGAAGGCTGGAGGTCGGGACGGTGGCCGCCAAGGGCTTCATATTCATTCTATGCGCGGTGGTGACGTTGGGCTCTTATGCCTATTTCAGCGACGCTTTCAGGTCCGAGGCCAGAACAAGGCTTTACCGGTTGGAATGTCTGTCAACCAATGAGGATTGGGATGGCATCATCCGTCTGCACGGGCGGGATGTCAGATCGCAGAACGAGGCGAATTATCTGAATCTGGCTTTGGCTGAGAAAGGGATCCTCGCAGAGGATCTTTTCAAATACAGGCAGAACGGGCCGGCATCGCTGATAAATGACGTGAAGGCGCAGAGTGAGATGGATCTGCCGCGGCTCGGCAGGATTCTCTTCGCTATGGGGAATATGGGCGCGGCGCAGGGTATGGCTTTCAATGCGAACCAGGCGTTCGGTGACAACGTCCCGTCGATGTTGGAAATGATTCTTCGGATCGACCTTATGAGGGGATCCTATCCGACAGCGGAGAAATATATCCGCCTTATGGAAAAATCCGTTCTCCACTCGAAATGGGCTTCATCGCAAAGGGTGTTCCTCGGCAATGACGAAATGATTGAGAATGACAATGTTCTGGGGAATGGACGGAAAGACCTCGGATGTGAGGACGCTTTTGTGCTGTACACCAATCCGATGGATGACCTGTTCAGGATAGTCGAAGCGAATCCGTCTGATGAGAAAGCGATGGAATATGCCCTTTCATACCTCCTGTTGGCAAAGGATATGGACAACGTAGTGGGGTTTGTTGAGAAATATTTCGGAGCGCCTGCCCTGAAGACTCTTCCGACACCGGTGCAGGAATGCCTTCTGTTCTACTCGGATTATTACGCGACAATGGATGTCAAGTTCGCGGTCAGCCACGGGATGCCGATGGAGGATGTCGAGCGCAGACAAGCCTACGACCTTGATTGGATTCTTGCGCACGGAGTGACCGAGGAGAATCTGGCCAGGTTCAAATCTTTCAAGGAAAAATACGGCAAGGCGGCGCAAAGCCAGAACCCAAAATCCGCGATGGCCTCTTTCCGCGAGACGTTCTGGTACTATCTTTTGTTTACTCAAATTTCTGATAATTAATGAATATAATATCGCTCATAAGGTCGCTTCCACAGGCTTGGCGACCAGTTATTCCTCGGTCGTTGAGCCTGTCGAAGCGACCATCCGTCAAAGGAGCAGTGATGTCACTCCTGTTCCTGACTGTTTCCTGCGGACAGGGAATCAGCGTTTCAGGAAACATTGAGGAGTGTCCGGAAATATTCCCTGACTACGCCGGAGTCACAATTCCGGAGAACATCGCCCCGCTGAACTTCTCCTACCTTGGCGACGAGCCGGCGGTTCTGATTGTCAACGGAAATTCCGGCGAGAGGCAGATCAAGGGACAGAAAGGGCTGTTCTCATTCCAGGCAAGATATTGGAGAAAACTGATGGAGGAGAACTCCGGCTCGGACATAGAACTCACCGTGGTCGTCAGGCGCGGCGGAAAATGGATGGCCTTCAAACCATTCATCCTCAGCGTTTCGGCGGACGGGATCGATCCGTACCTCTCCTACAGACTGATACCACCCGGCTATGAGACGTGGAAGAAGATGGGAATCTACCAGAGGAATCTGGAGACATATTCCCAGACGCCGGTCATTGAGAACTCGCTGACAGGCGGCAATTGCGTCAACTGCCACACTTATTGCCAGAGGGATCCTTCCCGGATGCTTTTCCACGCACGCGCGGACTATGGCGGGACCGCGATGATCATAGACGGTAACGTTGAGAAACTGAACACAAAGACCGACTCGACGATAAGCGCATTGGTGTACCCTTATTGGCATCCTTCCGGTAAGTACGTGGCGTTTTCCGTCAACTCCACAAGCCAGAACTTCTTCAGTCACAATCCAAACCGCATCGAGGTCTATGACAGTGCCTCCGACATTGTGGTGTATGATGTGGACAGACACGAGATCTCCTGGTCACCTTTGACCCGCTCGAAGGATTCATTCGAGACCTTCCCTGCCTTCTCACCCGATGGCCGGAGTCTATACTTCTGTTCCGCCAAGGCTGTCTCTCCGATGCCTCAGGAATATTCAAAAGTCAAGTACAGTCTCTGCCGCATAGCCTTCAACCAGGAAGACGCTTCCTTCGGCGACTCGGTGGACACCCTCTACAACGGCGCAGCCAACGGCAAGAGCGTCTCGTTTCCACGAATATCCCCGGACGGACGGTTCCTGGTTTTCACTCTTCAGGAATATGGTAATTTCTCCATCTGGCACAAGGATGCCGACCTGTGGATGATGAATATGTCAACAGGGGAAACCCGTCCTCTTGAAGCGGCGAACTCCGAGGACGTGGACAGCTATCACTCCTGGAGCGGCAACAGCCGTTGGCTGGTGTTCAGCAGCAGGAGAATAGACGGACTCTACACAAGGCCGTTCATCTGCCACATCGATGAAAACGGACTGGCCTCAAAGCCGTTCCTTCTTCCTCAGAGGAATCCGCTGGAATATTACGCTGACCAGATGGTCTCCTATAATCTTCCAGAGTTGATGGAACATAAGGTCACCGTGAGTCGGCACAAAATTGCCAACACTCTCCGGAACACCCCGGGAACGGACATAACTGTGAAAGCGAAATAGTTGGAGCTCAGAATGTTGAAATAAAAAGAGGGAGGTGAATCCAATCACCTCCCTCTTCTTATAGTGATGTAGTCAGACTACTTGCTGTTGTCGAATGTACCGTTGTCCCAACCGATGTTCTGTGGAATCTCGCTTCCGGTGTTGGACTGGATGAATCCGTTAGGAAGTGGGAACACATAGTCATAGTCGTGGATGTTCGGACGCTTGATCCCGTCGTTGGCGTTAGGGTAGTTCCAGCCATATTTCCTGACTCTGTCCACAAGAACGTTGCCATAGCCAAGGGAGGCAAGGTTAGGGTTGTTGGACAGACGAGAGAGGGTCACACGACGCTGCTCCTCACCGAAGAGCTCGCGGGCACGCTCGTCAAGAATATAGTCAAGTGTTACCTCTGAGGCTGAGCAGTCGGCGGCGCCGGCACGCTCTCTCACGGCGTTGATGTCCTTTGCGGCGCTGGCCTTGTCACCCTTGCCAAGATAAGCCTCGGCTCGGAGCAGGTAGGTCTCAGCGACACGGGCGACATACCAGTCTACGTCATATTGCTGCCAGCTTGGGCCGGATGACTTGGTGCCGCGCTTGTCGGTAGAGAACTTCCAGATACGTGGCCAGAAACCAACGGTGTCGGCAGGTGTAAGAGTGTAGGACGGGAAAAGGGTGGCCACATCAGCGATGGCCTGAGGCCAGGTCTTCTCACCGCTTGGCTGCCAAACATTGTGCTGGAGCATTGTCTCCGAACCACGGAAGTCTTTCTTGTCGTTCCATACGTTGTAGATAAAGAAATTGGTAGGACGAATGGTCGGACCGTAAACCCCGATTGTTCCGATAGAGTCAGGACGCGCTGAGCCGGCCTCTGTCTTGCCGTCGGCGAAGTAGAAACCACCGTCACCGAATATTCTTACATTCTCCTTGCCGTCAATGGTCTTGCGGGTGTTGTTGGAACGGATGAAGTTCGAGTTGATCGCGGCCTCTGACTGGTTGTAAGGACATCTCCACCAAGAGTTTCCGCCACCACCGGTGCTGTAGGTGCCGTAGTTGTACTGAGCGACCCAGATGGCCTCGCTGTTGCCGTCCTCGTGGTTTTGGTTGCCGATCTGGAAGAGATCCCAGTAAGGGTTCAGGGCGTGGCCATACCTGTCGGTGGCCTCATCCTTGCGCGCGCCGTAACGTGCGGTCATAAGATGATAGTCACCGTCGGTTCCGTCAATGACACGTGTAGCGGCCTGGACAGCCTCGTCGAATTTGCCAAGAGTGTTGCAGATCTCGGCGAGATAGTGGTCGGCGGCTGCTCTTGTGACACGTCCGGTCGCGGCGGCCGTCAAAGGAAGGTTCTCGCTCGCGAACTTGAAGTCATCGTAGCACTGCTGCCAAACCTCGGTACGAGTGTTTCTCGGGAAGTCAAGGCAGAGTTCCTCTGTAGGGGCTGTCACTACCGGAACACCACCGTAGAGACCTGCGAGGTTACGGTAGAACCAACCACGAAGGAATCTTGCCTCGGCGAGATACTCATTCTTCTGAGTCTCACTGTTCCAGTTGAGATCCTTCTGCTCGATGGTCTGGATCACCTTGTTCATATCATAGATGACATAGTACTGGTTTCTGAACCAATGGTCGATGAAACCGTCGTCTCCGTTGTAGCCACTGTCCCAGTTGCCGCCACCGATGTTGTTGGTATTGGTGCTTGTGAAGGTGTCGAGACCGCAACCCATAAGAAGCCACGAGCAGGTGTTGTGCATAACTCCAAGGAAGAGATACTGAACTCTGGCGTAGCCATAATTTATTGCGAGTTCAACATCGGCTGGGCTGTTGTAGAAAGTCTTTGAGTTGAGCGTGTATGACTTTTCCTCAAGGAACTTGCTGTCACTTTCACAACCTGTCACAGCGAGCGTCGCGATCGCGGCGGCCGCCGCAAGAATATATTTTCTGATCTTCATAATGCTGTCTGATTAAAATGTGATGTTGGCACCGAAAGACACTGTTCTGTAAGTCGGGGTAGAGCCGAAACGTGTACTTGACATATCAGCGGCTACGGTACCTCCATTCTCAGGATCAAGACCTGACCATCCGGTGATGGTGAAGAGGTCGGTTGCGGAAACGTACAGACGCAGGTTCTGGATGCTCGCCTTGCGGAGAATCTTTGAGTTGAAGTTATAGGACAGGGTGAGGTCCTTGAGCTTCAAGAAACTGCGCTGGTTCCAGTAGTTGTACTGGTAGGTGGAGTTGTTGTAGCCGTATCTCGGATACTTGTTGGAGTGGTTGCTCTCGGTCCAAGGGTTGATGTCGAGCTGGTTGTCGGTCGTTCCGATGCTGAAGCCATTAGGGTCGTAGCCGAGGAAGTGCTTGTCATTGCCCTGCATCCAGCGGAAACTGAAGTAGAGTGAGAAATTCTTCCAGCTGAAAGTATTACCCAAGTTGACAGTGAAGAGAGGGTCCATATCACCGATCCAGGTCTTGTCGGCTGTGGTGATCTTTCCATCACCATCGATGTCGGCGAACTTCAGATCACCAGGCTCGGCGTTAGGCATAATCACCGTACCGTCAGCGCTCTTATAGTTATTGACTTCTTCCTTGCTCTGGAATATTCCAAGAAGCTTGTAGTCCCAGGCTGAGGTGATGGAGTGACCAGGCATAAGAGCGTAGCTCAAATCGTAGCCATTCTTGGTAACACCTGCGACATCGATGTTGTTGTTGTCGTCGAACAGCTTGACGATCTTGTTGCGGTTGAGGTCGAAGGTGAGGTTGGTCTCCCAGCTCAGAGTGTTGACACCGTCACCGTTGAAGTTGACAGAGTGGAGAGTGATCTCGACACCTCTGTTGCTTACCTTACCGGCGTTTGCGTCAACTGAAGGAAATCCGGATACATAAGGGATTGACCTGTTGAGAAGCTGGTCGGTTGTGGCGGATGTATAGACATCGACGGTACCGTCAAGTCTTGAGCCGAGAACCGCGAAATCGAATCCGAGGTTCCACTTTGAGGTGGTGGCCCAGGTGAGGGTTCTGTTCTCAAGACCGGTGATGTACATCGCATAGACACTCTGCTCACCAAGCCAAGTGTAAGTCTTGCCTACACCGGCGATTGTCGAGTAAGCGGCGATCGCGCTGGAACCATTCTGTCCCCAGGAGAGACGAAGCTTCAGGAAATCAAGCCAGTTGATGTCTTTCATAAAGTTCTCGTTGCTGAGGGTCCAGGCTGCGGATGCTCCGAAGAAGTCACCCCACTTGTTGCCTTCTGCGAACGCAGAGTAACCGTCACGGCGGTAGTTACCGGTCAGGTAGTAGCGGTTCGCGAAATTGTAGTTCAACCTTGCGAGGTAAGAGATTCTCTGCCAACTTGTACGCTGGCGCGCGGCTGTCAGATTGTTGGCGTTGGACAAATCCAATCCATAGGTGCCAAGGTCGGCCGCGGCTGGGATGTCAAACTCGCTGAAGTCGATTCTTATGGCTTCCTGGTTGTAGGCCTCACGGGTGTAACCGGCGAGAGCGTCGATATGATGCTGCTTGATGTCGGTCGTGTAGGTGAGGATGTTGTCTATGTTCCAGTTTGATGTGTGATAGTCACGCACATATCCCTTCGCAGAGCCAACATATTTGTAAGGATTCGCAAGGTCGTCCGCAACTCTTGTGTCAAGGTAGAGCTGAGGGTTGTTGAACAGATCCTGCTGTGAGGTGTTGCGCTGGGCGTTGAGAGTCAGCTTGTACTGAAGACCCGGAATGAACGGGAAGTCGATCTGGGCATAGCCTACTCCGCCGATGTTGTAACCGACAGTCTGGTTGTCAGTCCAAAGGTAGCTGGCGTTCTCACGTCCCCATAGAGGGTTGATCTTGTCCTCGCCGGTAGGGTTTGAGTTGATCCAGTTCTCATAACCTGTGATTTCGGAATGTGTGTAGGAATATGGGCTCATCCAAGTGGCGGCCTGCATTGAAGGGGTGCATCCCCAGCTCTTGGAACCCATATAACGTCCGGTGAGGCCAACGGTAAGCCAATCGGCGACCTTGGTGTCCACTTTGGACATCACGTTGAACTTGCGGAAGTTGTCTCCCTTGAGGACACCTCTCGTCCTGTCGTATCCGCCTGAAATGTAGTAAGAAGTGGCGTTCTTCCTTCCGGAGACGCTGAGGCTGTAGCTCTGGGAAGGGGCGGACTGGGAGATCTCGTCAAACCAGTCAACCTTGTTTCCGTTCTTGTAAACCTCAAGCTCACGCTGTGAGAATACCGCATCTGGTGTGACTGTCTCTGTGGCGGCGATCTTACCAGCGGCTACCATCGCAAGGAAACGATGCTCGATGAACGTCTGGTCATCGGTCTGCATCCTTGGTCTGCGTCCCCAAGTGTTGAACTTCAGGTCAGCGTTGAAGTTGACGGTCGGTTTGTCGCTCCTTCCGCTCTTGGTCGTGATGACGATCACACCGTTGGCGGCACGTGATCCGTAGATGGCGGCCGATGAAGCGTCCTTCATCACATCGATGCTCTGGATGTCGTTGGTCTGGATCTCCTGGATGGAACCATAGAAGATCGCTCCGTCGACAATGATCATCGGGGCGTTCGTGCTCTCGGCGCTTGTTGAGGTGCTTGAAGGTATCGTGTTACGTCCACGAAGGGTCATTGTGCTGAGGTTGCTGCCGGAAGCGGAGTTGGTAGGAAGATAGTGAAGACCGGCGACCTTACTTGACAATGCCACGAAAGCATTAGGGTTAGGAAGGTTGGCGATGTCTTTGTTGCTTCCGTAGTTCACGCTTGCGATGGCTCCGGACACATCTTTCTTGCGGGCTGTGCCGTAACCGACAACAACAACCTCATCAAGGAAATTAGAGTCATCGGCCAGAACAACATTGATCACTTTCTGTGAGCCGACAGTGACTTCCTGTGCGGCATAGCCGATGGATGAGAAAACCAGAACTGATCCGGACTTCACGTTCGGAAGGTTCCAGGAACCATCAAGTTCTGTCATAGTTCCGGTGGTCGTGCCCTTCACGAGGACATTCACACCGACAAGTGGTTCACCAGCCTTGTCCGTGACCTTTCCGGACACGGCGGACTGGGCGAATGCTTGCACTCCGATTGTCAGAAGCACAAGCAAAGTCGTAATTAATCGTTTACCCATAACTTATAATTAATAATGGTTTTGTTAAACCGCGCGTTTAATAAAACATTGGATGATGTTTTACGCATTGTCGCCCTCAAATATGACAGTTAAAACATATTATGAGGCTTACAAATGTAAGCTCTTGCGGTAAAATAAGCTGTAATTTTTTGGCAAAAACACTTTAAAAAATGGCAACAGGTCTAATTGGCGGCCTGTTCAAGGCACATTTTCAAGAGCTTACAGACTGTTATCTTAATCGCGCGGTTTATTAAAAAAAACGCGGTGGCGAGACCTTGTGAGGGTCGCCTGGACGCAATGCCGAAAACAAGGAATTGACTATATGTTCCCTATGCCTTCGAGTTCGAGAAGAAGCTCAGGACGGCAAATGTCGGCAATCAGGAAATGAATCGGAATATTCTTGAAGTGAGAGACAAAGACTTTGCGGACAACCTCAAGATCCATAGGACGACGGACATAAACACGCATAACTTCGAAATTGAAACCGGAGCATCCCGCCATAATGTTGGATGGGGCCACCAGATGCTCGACGACATCAATCGCACCTGAGGCCTGGACGCAAGCGTCGTCAGAGAACTCACTGTCCTCTCCCTTGATGGCCGCTGTCCCCGAGACGAAAACGACATCGCCCAGAAGCCTCCCTCGTTCGAACTTTGGAGTTGTGCGGACTCTCTCCTTGCCCGAAGCGAGAACCTTTCCTGAATATCTGTGCGCGGGGATCTGCAATGGATTGTCAATCGGGCGGTTGACTCCATCAAAACCTTTGACGGCATACGCCACGACCATCACCCCTCCCGAGTCGCAACCGATGCCTGTCGCGGCCGGGTAGCCATTCGACCAGTCCGCCGCCGCATAGAAATCCGACCTTGCGTCATTGAACAACTGGTAGTTCTGGATGCCGTCATTCACAGCCGTGATGTGGGAGATGTAGTTCCATTGGCGGACAATATCCGAAACCGCAAATGATTCTGATTCAAGAATATTCCTGAGCCGACCGAACACTTTGGCGGATTGCTCCCCGATGTCTCCCGACGACGGAAAGTGAATTCCTTGCGTCAGCAGTTCCTCGCAGCCATCCGAGCGAAGGACGAGATAATCCTCATACCTCTCGACCTTGGGTGTGCCCTTGATGTAGAGAATCTCGGCGACGAGCCTCCCGCCCATCGGCCTTTGGGAAACGTAACTCACAAGCGGACAATCTTTTAAAACAGAGATGGTGGTGGAATGAAGAATATGGTCATTCGAGATGTAGGTCTCCTCGTCCAATGACTCAAAGAAATAGACAATGCTGGCGGTAATATATTCATTGCCAATTCTTCCAAGGATGTCAGCACACTGCCTTTCCAAGTCTCCGTCAACCGATGAGGTGATTATTTCCGTGAACTTCTCCGTCATAAAAAATGTGATAATCCGCTTGCAAATGTCGGCATTTCCCCTGAAATTCGGAATCCCAATTAATGAGTATCCCCGAAAAGTTCGGAATAAACTTGCCGAAAAGTTCGGAATTGAGACGAAGTGTCGGCCAAACGACCGAACGAAATCCGGCCAAATGACCGAATGAAATCCGGCCAAACGACCGAATGCCGATATGTAAGTAATTATGCCAAAAATGAAAGGATGGACAAATGAAAAAACTCGTATCTTTGTATGAATATATTAAAACCACAAACGACGAATGAAGAAAATTCTGCTTGCCGTCGCCT
>CAVCRL010000032.1:0-19583 GCA_963604455.1 Lachnospiraceae bacterium
ATCGGATTTTTGACGGGAGAAGGAGCAAGGTCAAGGAGATGCTTTCCATCGCCTCGACGGCGGACAGGAAATGCCAGATGGATGTCGCGCTGCGGTACTATTCCTGGGCCGAGACTCTGATGCGAAGCCTTCCCTCCCCTGACGCGGTGGCTATCGCCGAGACGAAAAGCAGGCGTGAGGCCATCCTGAAAGGGCTGAATGTGGAATTCGACCGGCAGGATATCTACGACAAGGGCATTGTGGAGCTGACGTTCACTTACAACGGCACTCCGGTCAAAAACATTGATTATAAATTCTTTGACGGAAAGACTTGGAGCAACGTCCTGTCAGCCAAGGACGGGAAGGGATTCGTTGAGGTCAGGCCTGACTCAAGGATAGGCCAATACAGAATCAAATACGAGATCACACCGGCACATCTTCAGCATTTGTTCAGGGAGGTGAGTCTGGTGGAGAAGGCGTTGGATTCCGGGACTGAAAAGGCAGATGCGAAAACCGGTTCAGGCCAGACCGGAACCGCTAAGACAGCGTCCGAATCCTCCGCGCGAAAAATTGATTTCTCAGCCGTAAAGAAAAAAGTGCTGGACGTCGCGGCGAGAGAGGAATTCCAGAGGGAACCTGATTCCACGCTGACAGAGTTCACACCTATCATCTTTTCCTCCAAATATGAAAGGATCGTCTCAGAGGTGTGCAAAAACATAAGCGGCGAGACAGACGGATCCGTTTCTGAATATTTCACCCCGGACGGCTACGACATCTTCACCCGCCTCATCTGCTACGGGAACGCCAGGGTGTTGAGTTTCGACAATATTACTTTCTACGAACTTGGGAACGAGGTCTATGCGAGAAGCGTTCCGATGGTCTTCTCGTTCAAGGGCAACAAAAGACAGTTCGTGGAAAACGTCGTGTTCACGTTCAATGAGGACAAAAAGATCTGCGACCTGTCATTCTCTCTGGACAAGGAGACCGTGCAAGATATTATGAATCAAAGTGGTTGGAGCGAGGAAGCCAAGATAATCCTCATCAGTTTCCTGGAGAACTACAAGACTGCCTACGCCCTCAAGCGACTGGACTACATCAGTTCCATCTTCGATGACGATGCGCTGATCATCACCGGACGGGTGCTGCGGAACGTCAAAAGACCGAACGAATACAGCAACAACCGCTACGTCACCCTGACCCGCCAGAACAAGACGAAATACATCAAAAACCTCGGCAGAGTCTTCGCGAGTCAGGAATATATCAACCTGCAATTCTCGGACTGCGAGGTGATGAAGCTCGGCAAGGGAGAGCAGTTGTTCGGAATAAAGATCAGACAGGAATATTTCTCCACAACATATTCGGACAGCGGCTATCTGTTCATCCTCGTGGACCTCCGCGACTATCAGCGCCCCGTCATCCACGTCAGGACGTGGCAGGAGGCCCCGGACAAGGACTTCGGGGTGATCGGGCCTTATAACTTTTAGAAGATGAAGAGGTTCGCTGTCATATTCATTCTGCTTTTTGCCGCTGTTTCCGTTTCGGCGCAGACGGATTCATCAGGGTTCTTTGTCCAGTCCTTCAGAAAATTGGAATGGGATCTGGACGCGCGGAGCAATCATCCGGTGCTGGATCAGAACAGCCGCAAGGCCGCGCTGATCAAGGTCGTGATCCCGGAGGCCGGATTTGATTTCGATGTCGGGGTGATGGGAGTCGTCAGTGTCAGGCAGGAGGTCGGAGAGGTCTGGGTATATGTTCCGGAAGGCGTGCGCAAGATCACGGTCAGGCATCAGACCTACGGCGTCATCAGGGACTACGAGTTCGGCTGTCCCATCGAATCCGCGGCCGTGTACGAACTGAGGCTCCACGTGCCTGTTCAGCCGAAAGTCAAGGTGGTGGTCAAGGATTCAATCGTGTATGTCCCGACGCCGGTGTATGCGAAAGCTCCGCAGCCAGAAAAGAGTTTTGGTTCGGGAGGACAGTTCAATGTGAGGAAACGGGCAACGCAGACAAAGTGGAGCGTGCTTGCCGTCACCAATATTCCGGAACCATCCGCCGGCCTAATGGCGACATTGCATCCGCGCAAGTTCGGAGTCTATGTCAAGGCGGCGGGTAAACTTAAGCGGACAGATGTAGATTACCACGTCCGAGACGAGAGCGAACATAACGCAGAGATCTGGAACGGGACTTTTTCAAGGCTGGCCATCACCGCCGGAGGGATATTCAGATGCACGGATTGGCTGGGTGTCTGCTCAGGAATCGGCTATGGACAGAATCTTGTTGAGGTCGGATATGTAAACGGCACGGATCTATATGACTTAGCCAAAGGGTCGTCACTCGATCTGGGAGCGACGTTGCGCTTCGGACACTTAACAACCTATATCGGTGGCAATCTGAATTTCAGGGGCATTCTTGACTCAGTCGCGGCTGCTTATCTCGAATTCGGAGTCGGATGGGCATTCTGATTTCGCCGCGCCTTTAACAGAAAACGGCCAGGGGGAAACCCTGACCGTTCATATTCATTGGATATTCAAGACTTAGAAGAGGTAGGCGACTCCGACATTGAGCTGGCCTCTGTGGCGGGTGATGTCACCGTCTCCGGAATAGCGGTTCACAAGGCCGTAGTCATAGCCTACATTGAAGCGGACCATATCGAAGAAGTCAATGGCCACGCCGCCGCCGAGCATCACATCGAAACGACGGTAGTTGTAGTCGTCATCATAGTTGTCGATCTTGGTATCCTTGGAGAAGCCGGCCACCGTGCCTTTAACCTTGGTGTTGGAAGCCAGGCCATAAGCCAGGGTAGGTCCGGCATAGACTCTGCCGACGATGCCGTCAGAAAGGTTAAGGCCGACGTTGAACATAACAGGAACCGAGAGATAGTGCTCTGTCACGTCAACCTTGGTGTCCACCAATCCGAAATAGCTGTCTGCATCACTCTTGGTAAGCAATGAGTAGTACACTCCTGGAGCCACATTCAGAGCGCCGGCAATGTTGATGTTGTATGAACCTCCCACATAGAAACCGTTCAGATTGGTTGAGTTTGTGGTGCTTCCAGACTTTACCTTGTCAGTGGAGTTGGCGAATCCGATACCGATTGAAGGCTGCGCCATAGCGACCGTTCCGGCGAGCATCATAGATGCCGCGAGGATGAATGAAAATACTTTCTTCATAATAAAAATGAATATTAAATTGTTCTACTTCGTGGAGATCCGGGAAGAGTCCAAAACTTTGAAGGACATTCCGGATATCCAAACCGTGGCAAAGATATCAAATTTTAAACCATTTCTCCAAAATATCACGAAAATAGTCCGCTGATGTCAAATTATTCAACCAAATGACACTTTCAGGGCGAACAATCAAAGGAAATGAAACGGAAGGCTGACACCGGAGGATGAGATGGCATATTCATAAACAGTTTCCAGCCGCGGAAGAAAAATATTCGGTGGTTTTTGATTATCTTTGAAAGTTTGGAGCGCACCGCCGCTCGGCGACCTTTTTCCCACTATCGGAAGATTGGCCGCAACTAATTGATACTAATAATATTGAATATCAAGGGATGGCAAAGAAAGTATATCTCGGAATGATAGCCGATGTGATGCACCCGGGGCTGACGAACATCATCTCGGAGGGGGCAAGGCACGGTGACGTGATCATCGGGCTGTTCACTGACAAGGCGATCGCAACGCACAAGAGGCTGCCTGTGCTGACTTACGAGCAGCGGGAGGCGGTCGTGCGCAGCATCAAGGGTGTGGCTGATGTCGTGCCGCAGGATGAGTGGAGCTACGTGAAGAACCTCCGGAAATACCGTCCAGACTACATCATCCACGGGGACGACTGGAAGGAAGGTCCTGCCAGAAAAATCCGTGAGGATGTCTTCAATGTGATGCGGGAGATAGGTGGAGAGGTCATCGAGATCCCATACACGCAAGGAATCAACTCCTCCAGACTCGCCGAGGAGATCGAAGGGTTCGGCACGACTCCGGAGATCAGGATGAAAAGGCTGCGCAGGCTGATCGACGCGAAGCCTATAGTGCGCATTCTGGAATCACACTGCGGCCTGACCGGACTGATCATCGAAAAGACATCCGTAGAGGTGGACGGCGAGACAAGACAGTTCGATGGGATGTGGTCTTCCTCCCTGACCGATTCAACGTCCAAGGGCAAGCCTGACATCGAGGCCGTCGATCTCACCACCCGGCTGCACGACCTCAACGACACGCTTGAGGTGACGACAAAACCTGTCATATTTGACGGGGACACCGGCGGCAAAGTCGAGCATTTCGTGTTCACTGTCAGGACATTGGAGAGACTCGGAATCTCAGCGGTCATCATCGAGGACAAGGTCGGCCTCAAGCAGAACTCCCTGTTCGGGACGGACGCTATGCAGACGCAGGACACCATAGAAGGTTTCAGCGCGAAGATCAAGGCCGGGAAGGACGCTCAGATCACCGAGGACTTTATGATCATAGCCCGGTGCGAGTCCCTTATCGCCGGAAAGACGATAGAGGACGCTCTTGAGCGTTGCCACGCATACGTCAAGGCCGGAGCCGACGGAATTATGATCCACTCCAAGAACAAGGACGGATTAGACATCAAGGAGTTCTGCCACAGGTTCAGGGAGACCGACAAGAACACGCCGATCGTGGTGGTGCCGACGACCTACAACCAGTTCACAGAGACAGAGCTGGCCGGATGGGGAATCAACGTTGTCATCTACGCCAACCACTTGCTGCGCAGCGCCTACCCGGCGATGGTGAACTGCGCCAAGTCCATCCTGGAGCACGGACGCTCGCTGGAGGCCAACGAGCTGTGTATGCCGATTAAGGATATCCTCAACCTCATACCAGGAACAAAGAAACAGTAAGGAATATGCTCTCTCCCAAGATATTCATAGAATCACTCGCCGCGAAAGGGATAGATTTTTTCGCCGGAGTGCCGGACTCGCTGCTGAAGAACGTCTGCGCCTTCATCTCTGACACGCTTGACGACAGGCACAACATCATCGCGGCCAACGAGGGAGGCGCCATAGGGCTCGCAGCCGGGCACTACCTCGCGACCGGACATATTCCGTGCGTCTATATGCAGAACTCCGGCGAAGGCAATGCGATCAATCCGCTGGCGTCGCTGACGGACAGGGAAGTCTATAATATTCCCGTCCTGCTGGTCATCGGGTGGCGTGGCGAGCCTGGAGTCCACGATGAGCCTCAGCACGTTAAGCAAGGCAAGGTCACCATCCCGCTGCTGGACGCTTTGGGCATAAGGAACGAGATCCTGAGCCAGGACGAGGAGGATTTCCGCAGGCAGCTGGACGAGGCGGTAAAATATATGACCGAGACAGGCGAGGCGTTCGCCCTCATCGTCAGGAAAAACACCTTCGAGCCATACTCGCTGCAAAGGAACGAGGTCAATGAATATCCCCTCTCAAGGGAGGAAGCCATCCGGACGGTCGCCTCGTCGCTTGGCCCCAAAGACGTCATCGTCTCCACGACCGGAATGATCTCACGGGAACTGTTCGAGTACAGGGCTGCCCTGAACCAAGGGCACGAGCGAGATTTCCTCACGGTGGGGTCTATGGGCCACGCCAGCCAGATCGCCCTCGGGATCGCCCTTGAGAGAACGGACCGGAAGGTCTGGTGTTTCGATGGAGACGGGGCCGCACTGATGCATCTGGGATCGATGGCCATTGTCGCCGACAAGGCACCGTCTAATTACATCCACGTTGTCTTCAACAACGGAGCGCACGATTCCGTGGGCGGACAGCCTACGGTGGGATTGAAGGTGAGCCTGACGGGGATAGCCAAGGCTGTGGGCTACAAGGAGGCTTTCCTCGCCACGGACGCGGAGGAGCTGGCGGCAGCCCTGAACAGGCTCAATGAATATGACGGGCCGGTGCTTCTTGAAGTCAGGGTCCACAGGGGCAACAGGAAGGACCTCGGCCGCCCGACTACGACTCCGGTCCAGAACCGTGACGCGTTGATGTCGTTTCTGAACAAATGACGCTGATTATTTACGAATAAATGACAAAGTTAAAATGGGTATAGACAAACTGAACATAAGGCGCAACGTCCTTCTGAACCCAGGTCCCGCGACGACCACGGACACTGTCAAGATGGCGCAGATCGTCCCGGACATCTGTCCGAGGGAGAAAGAGTTCGCAGACAGGATGGCACAGTTCCGCAAGGACATCCTCGGGGTCGTGCACGCTGACCCGAAGGAGTACACAAGCGTGCTGTTCTGCGGATCGGGCACGATCTGCATCGATGTGTGCGTCAACTCGCTGCTGCCGGAAGGCAGGAAGATGCTCATCGTGGACAACGGAGCCTACAGCTCAAGGGCGGCGGAGGTTTGCAGATGCTACGGCCTGCCGCACATCGACCTGAAATCCTCGGTCTATGACATTCCCGACCTCAAGGCCATCGAGGAAGCTCTGGAAACCGACCCGGACATCGCTGTGGTCTATTGCTGCCACCACGAGACCGGAACCGGGGTGCTGAACCCGATCCGTGAGATCGGAGCTGCGGCCCACAGGCACGGGGCGATACTCATCGCCGACACGACATCCTCGCTCGGTATGATCCCTATCGATGTCGAGAGGGACAACATCGACTTCTGTATGGCCTCGGCGCAGAAAGGCATAATGGCGATGACCGGCCTCTCGTTCGTCATCGGAAGGACGGCGGAGGTCGTCAAGTCAAAGGACTACCCGGTGCGCTCGTTCTACTGCAATCTGTACCAGCAATATGCCGGCTTCGAGAAGAACGGGGAGATGCGGTTCACCCCTCCGGTGCAGACCGTCTATGCCGCGTTGCAAGGATTGAAGGAATATTACGAAGAGGGCGAGATGCCTAAATACGAGCGTCACCTCCGGGTCAACAAAGCCATACACGAGGGTCTGGCCAAACTCGGCCTGAAAGAGGCGATAAGGCCTGGGATCCAGTCCGGACTCGTTGTCTCCGTGCTCTATCCAGAGGATCCACATTGGGATTTCGGCAAGGTGCACGACTATTGCTACGAGCGCGGCTTCACTATCTACCCCGGCAAGATCTCCACAAGCGACACCTTCCGCCTTTGCTCGTTGGGAGTCATCGACGAGGGTGACATCAGGGACTTCTTCACCGTCTTCACCGAGGCTCTGGACAAACTTGGAATAGCACACAATTAAAACAAAGAATATGCTGATCGTAGATTTCGACAAGATCAAGAGTCTGAACATATCTCCGGCGGCCTGCGTTGAATGGATCAAGGAAAGCTTTTCCATCAAGAAGGATTCGCAGCTTCCGCCCAAATGCAGCATCCATCCCGAAGGCCTGGACTTTTACACCTCGATGCCCTGCCTGCTTTCCAAGGAATATAATAGGTTCTGTCTCAAGTTAGTGCACCGGATAAGCGGAGCGACTCCGGCCCTTGGCAGCGACATTCTTGTCTATGAAGCCTCTTCCGGAGAACTGCTGGCCCTTATGGACTGCGACTGGATCACGGCAATGAGAACCGGGGCCGTGGCCACGCTGGCCGCACAGACCCTGAGAAAGTCCGGCGAGGTCACATATTCATTCATAGGGCTTGGCAACACGGCCAGAGCGACGCTTGCCTGCCTCCTTGACTCCGAGCGGGAGATAATGCATAATGTGCTCCTGGAGGAGTACAAAGGCTATTCGGAAGACTTCATCAAGAGATTCGCCGGTTACGGGAATGTTCGGTTCACGGTGATGGACTCGGCCGAGGAAGTCATCAGGAGAAGTGATGTGGTCTATAGCTGCGTCACCCAGGCGGACGGGCTAATCTGTGAGGACCTGGATTGCTTCAGGCCGGGTTGTCTGGTCATTCCGGTGCACACAAGAGGATTCCAGAATTGCGACACAGTGTTCGACAAGGTGTTCGCTGACGACACGGCGCACGTGAGGGGATTCAAGTACTTTGACAAGTTCAGGCGTTTCGCCGAGCTGCAGGATGTCCTGTCCAAAGAAAAAGAAGGGAGGAGTGATGACACGGAGCGCATCCTGAGCTACAATGTCGGCATAGCCCTGCACGACGCCCTGTTCGCTTCCAAGATTCTGGACATAGTGACGCGCGAGGGCGACGCGGTGTCTTTTGTCACGAACAAGCCTACCGACAAATTCTGGGTGTAGCGGATGAGTTCAGACCTGAAGAAGAAGACCGTTTCCGGTGTCCTGTGGAGTTTCGCGGGGCAGTTTTCCGTGCAGGGAATCCAGTTTCTTGTCAGCATCGTGCTGGCCAGGCTGCTTTCCCCTGACGACTACGGAATGATAGGGATGCTGGCGATCTTCCTCGCCATCAGCCAGGTCTTCATCGACGGCGGTTTCTCATCGGCGCTCATCCAGAGGAAGGAGTGCGACGACACAACATATTCGACAGTATTCTACATCAATGTCGGGATCAGCCTCCTCTGCTACGGGATTCTGTTCGCCGCCGCTCCGTTCATAGCCGGTTTCTACGGACAGCCCATCCTGAAGGACATCGCAAGGGTCAGCTCGCTGAGCCTAATCATCGGCGCTCTCTCCGCCACCAACACGGTCCAGCTGACCAAACGCATAGACTTCAAGACACAGTCCAAGATAAACGTCCTGAGCGCCATACTTTCAGGAATCACCGGAATCGTGATGGCATATTCAGGATTCGGGGTCTGGGCTCTGGTGGCGCAGTCGGTCAGCCTCGCCCTGTTCAAGCTCATAATGACGGTGATGAGTGTCAGATGGTTCCCGTCACTGGTCTTCTCCGGCACTATATTCAAAGAACTTTTCTCTTTCGGCTCCAAGCTGGTGGTCGTGTCGCTGATCTCAAGCGTCTATACCAACATCCGAAGCCTCATCATCGGGAAGAGGTTCTCCCCGGCGGACCTCGGGCAGTACACCACCGCCAACAAGTTCGCCACGATGGCCGGCACCTCCCTCTCCGGAGTCTTGTACAATGTCTCGTTCCCGGTGCTCTCCAAGGTACAGGATGACGATGCGGTGCTTCTGGACGCCTACAAGAGGTTCCTGTCGGTCTCCGCTTTCGCGATATTCCCGCTGATGATGCTTCTTGCGGGCATAGCGGAGCCGTTGATCAGGTTCCTTGTCACCGACAAATGGCTGGAATGCGTGCCGTTCCTCCAGATCCTATGCTTCGGATGGATGTACGACTGCCTGACGAAGATCAATCTGAACCTGCTCTACGTAAAGGGGCGGTCCGATCTCGTGCTGAGACTGGAAATCGTAAAGAAGACCATCGCCTTCACGATCCTGTTCGCTTCCTGCTTCCTTGGAATCATCGGGATCTGCGTCGGTGCGGCCATCTACGACTTCATCGCTTTCTTCTGCAACACCTACTACACAAAACGCCTGCTGGGCTATGGATTCAAGGAACAGTTCCTCCAGACGCTCCCCTACCTGCTGCTGTCACTGATAGTGCTTGCGGTCTCGCTTCTGGTCAGCAGCCTGACTCTCCGCCCGTTGCCTCTCATCCTCATAGCTGTCACGGCAAGCGGGGCGATCTACATCCTGCTGTCCCGGGCAATGAGACTGTCCGCCCTGAATGAGCTTCTGACCATACTCAAACAACTTTTCAAGAAATGAACGGGAATATTCATTCACTCTGGAACGATGCCATAGGCGACCTGCGGAAACATCTGAAGACCATCATCTATGACCGGAGGATCGATCACATCGAGTCCACTGTCTTCAAAAAAGAAAGGATCAAGGTAGTGTTCTTCGTCATCAATCTCGGGATGTGGAAGAACGATAAATTGTTCCGGATGTTTCTGGACAGCGGCAGATTCGACCCGTACATTGTCACATTCCCCCAAAGGAAAGACGACCCTGACACCCTGAGGAAGACGCAGGAGGAATTGCGCAGACATTTCGAGGCCAAAGGCTTTCCGTTCATCGAGGGCTATGATTTCTCAAGGAATGAATATTTCGACCTTGCCGGCTTCGCGCCGGACATTCTGTTCTACGTCCAGCCATATGGAGTCGGAGGTGAGGAGTTCAGCGTGGATAAGTTTATGAGACACAGCCTGTTCGCCTACATCCCCTACGGCATTCCGCTGAACGACATCCCGAAGCTGTACAACCAACTGTACAAGAACATCTGCTGGCGGCTGTTCTACCCTACAGAATATTCCAAAAGAAAAGAGAAGGAGCGCCTCTACACAAGAAGGGACAACATCGCTGTCTGCGGATTCCCGTTCGCGGATTATCTTGCGGAAGCCTCCTCGACCCACGATTGGAAGGATCCTGACGCCAGATTCAAGAGAATCATCTGGGCTCCGCATCATTCCGTGCTGAAATCAGATGTCCTGGACTATTCAACATTCCTGGAGATCGCGGACGGAATGCTGGAACTTGCGCAAAAATATTCATCAAAAGTCCAGTTCGCCTTCAAGCCACATCCGCTGCTGAAGGAGAAGCTGTGCCGTCCGGAGGTATGGGGCCGCAGGCGGACTGAGGAATATTACACCAGATGGGCCGCGATGCCGAACACCTCGTTCACCGACGGGGAGTACTACGATCTCTTTATGACTTCCGATGCCCTGATCCACGACTGCTGCTCCTTTATGACTGAATATCTCTACACCGGCAAACCGCTGATGTTCATAACCGACAACAAGGAAAAGATCGCCGGAAGCGTGAATGATTTCGGGAAGGAATGCCTGAAACGGCACTATTTCGGAAGCGGTATCGAAGACATCAAGGCGTTCATCGACTCAGTGGTCATCGGCGGGAAAGACACGATGCGGGAAGACCGGAAGTCTTTCTATGAGAAGGCGTTGAGGACTCCGGGGACGGGATCGGTTGCGGGGAACATTTTCAAAGAGTTTTCGGACGCTTTGGAATAGGAGGCTGGAAACGAGAGGTCACTTCGACAGGCTCAGTGACCGGGGCTATTCGTCTTTTCCGAAAATGGCCTTAAGGATATTGTAGAGCCACAACGCAATCCTGTTGCTTCGGATCAGCAGACCAAGGGCCACATATCCCTCTATCCTGTTCAATCTATGAATATTACGGGCGATGTAGCCGCGGTTTATCTCCCTGTAGAGGGCGACAAACTCCTTGGCGGTGAGACAACGGAACGCCTTGAGTTTGGCGATTTCCTTCATTGTCTCCAGTGAAAGGTTCCGGATCCCGTCATCGCCATTAGTTTTCTCCAACATACCTACACACAAGCAGATGGATTCCAGACTCTTACGGTATTTCGAGCGGGTTAGCGCCGACACATTGCTGAAGCGGTCGTAGTAGTAATAAACGCCTTCGCAAAACGAGCATCTTACACCACGGATGAACAGTGAATGGCAGACGAAGGCATCCTCGGCGACAGTCATCTCCACGGGAAAACTCAAGCCATAATCATCGAACACGGAATGGCGGACAAGCTTGTTCCATAGCGAGTGGGCCATCCTGCCTCCAGCGACAGCCTCGGCGATCATTTTCTGGGAATATTCGGGATGGCATTGGCGGGAAAGTACCTTCCGGTCCTTGAAAACCTGATAGAAATCACAGCAGACCACATCCGCATCCTCGGCCTTGGCGACCTTATACATCCTCTCAAGCCATTCACTGTCAGCCCAGTCGTCAGAATCTATGTGGATGAAATACTCTCCTGAGGCCAGATCCATACCGGCCTGCCTGGCCGAGGAGACTCCACCGTTACACTTATGGAGGACCTTCACCCTGGAATCCGCGGAAGCATATTCATCACAGATCCTTCCGCTGCCGTCGGTGCTGCCGTCATCGACAAGGATAAGCTCGAAATCGGGCAGAGTCTGCGAGAGAACGCTGTCGATGCTCCTTCGAAGAAACCTTTCGGCGTTATAGACCGGACATATTACAGAAACTTCAGTCATCGGCAAGAATTTTATCTATGAGCGACTTCTCCTCCTTGGCCGTGCGCCTCCAGTCAAAGCGGGACAGATCAATGGATTGCGACTCTCCGGCAAGGCACCATACGATTCTCTCGGCCATAATGTCAGCAAAGCCTTCTCCAAGCTCCACAGTGAAGGCGTGGTCCAAGACCTCAGGGATTCCGCCAACACGTGACGCGACCACCTTCGCCCCACACCCGGCGGCCTCGACTATCACCAATGGAAGTCCCTCGTTCCTGCTCGGCAACACCAGCACATCAGTGCAATTGAATATGTCAGGCATCCTTTCCGGTGGCATATTCCCCCAGAAACGGCATTTCAGCGAGCTATCTGATTTAATCTCGGCCTCTACCTGCGATCTCAATCCCCCATCACCCACAACCCAGAACTCAACCTCGCCATCAAACTTCTCCTTGACCTTATGGAATATTTCAGGAAGGCTGCCGACATTTTTAACCGGAAGCATATTACCGGCGTATGTAACGGTCCTCTTTCCCGTTACGCCATATTCCCGCCTGAGTTCCAGCCGTTTGGAGTCCTCATAGCGGAAGAACATCTCTTCACGCCCGTTGTAGAGAACCATCTTGGAGCCCGGACCTATCGCATCTGATTTCGCCATCAGATCCCGGCTGACAAAACAGTTCATCCCGGCCTCACGGATAAGCTCAGCGGTCAGTTCCTTGATCTGAGGATGCCTGAACGGTGTCGTGTGGATGTCAGAACCGTGCCACGTGACGTAGAACGGAATCCCGTACCTACGCTTTGCCTCCAAGGCGATGTAAGCGCCGACAAACGAATGAGCCGCCACGACATCATATTCCTTAAGCAAATCCACATTCTTTTTCAGGAAACGAGGATAGCCGAGCGGTCTTAGATGCAGTTTGTAGAAAAGAAGATGATCCAGTATGGAATAATTCTTCCAGACAAGGTTCATCCGTATTCCATTCAGAGTCACGGAATCCCGTTTCCGGAGCGTCTTTTCCGAGGTTTTTCCTTCTCCCGGAAGCTCAATGCAACGATGTCCAAGAACGGAACTGACAAATGCATCCTGGTAAAGCTGGATGCAGTAAACATCGATTTTCCACCCAGTCAGCTCCGCCAAATGCCTGACTCTGGCGCACTTGGCGTTGAACGCTCCCTTACGGTCGAAAATGTTTTCCTCGAATATTACCGCTATCTTTCTCATTCTGGCTGCCATTAGTCCCGGACCGGGGGTTATTTCAGCGGATTAAGGTCGCTCTTGTACCATTCCATAAACCGGGATATTCCTTCGTGAAGGGATGTGCCTGGCTTGTAGCCGAGTTCTGTCTCAAGCTTTGTGGTGTCGGCGTTGGTCTGATAGACATCACCGGCCTGCATCGGGAGGAATATCTTCCGCGCCGGCTTGCCGTACGCATTTTCGATCTCGCTGATGAAATCCATCAGTTTGACGGGGTGCGAGCAGCCTATGTTGTAAACCTTGGCAGGAACACCGTGCGGGCATTCATCAGCCTTCGTAGTGTGGTCTATCACCCGCATCGTGCCTTCCACGATGTCATCCACATAGGTAAAATCGCGGATCATATCACCCCCGTTGAAGACCTTGATCGGCTCTCCTTTGGCGATAGCCGAGGCGAAAAGCATCGGGGACATATCCGGCCGCCCCCACGGACCATATACGGTGAAAAAGCGGAGGCCAGTGGAGGCGAACCCGTACAGTTTTGAATATGAATGGGCCATCAGCTCATTGGCTTTCTTAGTGGCTCCATAGAGGCTGACCGGACAGTCAGCCTTGTCGTCCTCCGAGAACGGAACCTTGTCGTTAAGCCCATAGATGGAGCTTGAGGAAGCATAGACCAGATGGGCGACACCGAAATTACGGCATCCCTCCAGAATATTCAGAAAACCGTGAAGATTGCTCTCAAGGTAAGAGTATGGATTTGTGATTGAATATCTTACGCCTGCCTGGGCGGCAAGGTTGACGACCTTGTCGAACTTTTCCGCTTCGAAAAGGCCGTCGAGGGCTGGTTTGTCGCAGATGGACATCCTGACGAACCGGCAGTTCGGGGATATTCCGCTGACGCAAAGCTTTCCTTCCTCAAAAGGGCCTTTGAAACCGTTCTCCGCCAGCCTTCCATATTTCAATCTGACATCATAGTAGTCATTGATGTTGTCCAGTCCGACAACATCATCCCCTCTGCCCGCAAGCTTCGCCATCAGCCTTGAGCCGATGAATCCCGCCGCGCCTGTGACCAGTATCTTCATTGTGTCCTAATCAATAATATCACCTATAAATATAGTGTAAATTTCCCAAACGGCAATTCCTGAGCCCGGCAATCCGATCCGGTCATTTGTGATAGACCCAGTCCGGATAGCCGATCTTCGGTTCCAACGCCGCGATGTCCCCTGCCCTCCTGCTGATGTATGCGGACGGTTTGCCGGCGTTACGTTTCTGCGGATTCGGAAGGCAGGCTGCGATCAGGCAACATTGGCGGCGGGTCAGCTTGGCGGCGGAAGTCCCGAAATGATGCTCCGCGGCCGCCTCGACCCCGAATATTCCCTTGCCCATCTCGGCGACATTCAGGTAAACTTCCATAATTCTTTCCTTGCTCCAAAGGAACTCGATCAGAACCGTGAAATAAGCCTCGAAGCCTTTGCGCACCATCGACCTGTGCGGAAGCAGGAACACATTCTTCGCCGTCTGCTGGGAGATAGTGCTTCCACCCCGGCGGCGCTTGCCGCTTTCATATTCCTTCTGCGCCTGCTTTATCGCCTTCCAGTCGAAGCCGTTGTGTTTGTCAAAAAGGTTGTCCTCACTGGCTATCACGGCACGGGCCATCTCGGGAGAGATCCTCTCGTACGGCACCCAGGTCTTATGAATATGATAGTTCTTGTCACCGCTGTACTCTATCGTCCTTTGGATCATCAGAGGTGTGACATAGACCGGACACCACCTAAGGATAAGAACCCACAGGAAAGTCAGCACAAAGAAAGCCAACGGCAGCCTGATCAGAAGCAGCCTTGACAATCGTCCCAGCAATGTTCGGTTCTTACTCATATTCAGTCAGTTTCAGTCTAAACTTCAGACTTCGGCCTCCATTCGGGAAAACCTTGTCTTCCTCCTGCGAGAATCCCAGCTTACGATAGACATCCCCGTCTGACCAGGACGCGTCGGCGTAACTCATCACATCGTCCGGCCTGACATCCTCGATGAACGCCTTCAGGAGCTTGCCCATCCCGCCGTCCACGCCGATTCCTTCCAGTGAAGCGTAGCGGATCCATTCACAGGAACGGATGTCCCGCTCCCCCTTCCGCCATATTCTCGGAGCGGAGAAACCGGCGACAGCTACCAATGTGCCTGAAGGAATATTCTCGCCTCGGGTGACGTACAGGCCGTAAAGGTGGCGGCATCGGGTGTAGCCTAAACGGTGAAAGGATTGAAGGAACGGTCCGGCGACCGTCCTGTCAATCCTTCGCACCTCGCAGTTGCGGGCGTATATCCGTTTCAGGCCGTCCAATGGTTATTTCAGCCCCTCAAGGCAAGCCTTGACGTTGGCCTCGATGGCCTCGGCGGAATATTCAGTCCTCTCGAAGCGGTCTCCAGTGATGTGCTCGTAAAGCTCGATGTAACGATCCGAGATCCCGGCCACAACCTCCGGAGTCATCTCCGGAACCTTCTGTCCTTCCTGTCCCTGGAAGCCGTTGGCCATCAGCCACTCACGGACAAACTCCTTGGAAAGCTGCTTCTGATGCTCACCCTTGGCGAGCCTCTCCTCGTAGCCTTCGGCGTAGAAATAACGGGATGAGTCCGGAGTGTGCACCTCGTCCATCAGATAGATCTGACCGTCCCTCTTGCCGAACTCGTACTTGGTGTCCACCAGAATCAGTCCGTGCTGGGCGGCGATCTCGCATCCACGCTTGTAGATGGCCCTTGTGTAAGCCTCAAGATTCTCGTAGTCCTCACGTCCGACAAGCCCCTGGGCGATGATCTCCTCCTTGGAGATGTCCTCGTCGTGTCCCTCGGCGGCCTTGGAGGTCGGGGTCACAAGCGGCTCTGGGAACTTCTGGTTCTCGACCATCCCGTCCGGCATCGGAACTCCGCAGATGGTCCTTTTTCCAGCCTTGTACTCTCTCCAGGCGTGTCCCGCGAGATAGCCTCTGATGACCATCTCGACCTTGAACGGCTCACATTTGTAGCCCACGGTGACAGCCGGATCCGGCACGGCCACCTTCCAGTTAGGAAGGATGTCAGCCGTAGCGTCAAGGAACTTGGCCGCAATGCGGTTCAGCACCTGTCCCTTGTACGGAACTCCCTCTGGCAGAACGACATCAAACGCTGAGATCCTGTCAGTGACAACCATCACAAGATACTTTCCGTCAATGTCGTAGACATCACGTACCTTACCGACGTACTTTCCAACCTGTCCCGGCAAGTTGAAATCGGTTTTTACAATCGCTTTCATATCAATTGAATTAAGTTCGACTTACTACCAACATATCGCTGGATCAGCTAAGGCACACGCCTCGCCTTTCCAAGCCGCAAATTTAACTATTCTTCTTCAAAATCTCATCCACCACGGGGGCTATCTTTTCATATTCATAGCCTCTTGTCAACCCGAATTTGATCAGTTTGAACTTCTCCTGCGGATCTCCCTTCAGCGTTCGGTACTTTGCCTCAAGCACTGCGGCCATCCTGCTGTCGGCCTCATCGGGATCAACCTCCTTCAACGCCCCGGAGATCACGGCCTTGGATATTCCTTTGGCACTGAGCGCGAAAGAGATCTTCACAGCCCCCCAACCCGATAGGCGGGCCTTCTCCCTTGCGAATGCGGCGGCGTACCTCGAATCATCGACAAAACGATCCTCGACAAGCGACGCGACCAATCTCTCCGCGGCATCCTTATCCCCCTCAAAGGCGGTCAAAGCCTTTCTGAATATGTCCGAGCGGCAATATTCCCTCTTGACACATTGGGCCTGAAGCCTGTCCAGCACTTTCGCGAAATCATCCATATTCCTAAAAATCAAATCCAAGGCTCAGGTACAGTCCCACATTATGCGTGTAGCTTGACCAGTGCACGTTAAGGCTCAACGGTCCAACGATCGAGTTGTAGGTGTACTGAAGGCCGCAGCCCAGATATCCGGCCACATCCTCGTCCCAATTCTTGAAGGCGGAGATCTCGTCGCAGGACAGCGCATAGTTGGCGATCGCCGTCAAGTAGTTGTTCTTGAGCAGCTTGACACGCCAGTCAGCCCTTGCCACACCGAGTATCTTCTGCATAGCGGCGGCGTTGTTGATTCCGATGAACGGAATCTGCTGGTCCAGATACCTGCCGGCCATACTTCCGCCGATAGTGTTGGTGAAAGGCACCGGGACCTCGTCCCCGATCAGATAACGGAGATTGACCGAAGGGATGAAGGCGAACCGGTCGCCGCCCACAACCTGCTTGGCGTCCAATGTGATCGCGTGGAAATTATTGAATTTCTGCGGCCCGCCGCCGAACACCCAGTCGTAAGAGATGCCGAAGGACTTTCCCTTTGTCGGAATGTAGGCGTTGTCGAACGAGTCCTTGCGGGCGTTGATGAAGAAGGTCACATAGTCATTTGACAACTGGTTGACATCGTAGTCACCGAACGCCTGCTCCGCCATCACGGAGTTGACGTTGTAGTAGTCGTTCCTGAATCCGGTCTTGAGGAAGAATGTGGACCACTTGATGTTGGACAGGAATATCTCCTGACGCACATCAAGGAAGTTGATCCTGAACCTGTTGTCACCGATGCTGAACGTGTTCCTGTCGGTGTATCTCACTCCGGCCATCACATTGAAAGACATACCTTTGGGTGAGATGTACGAATATGTCAGGCTGGCGTTCGGGTTGGTTCCGACCTTCCCGGTAAAGTCCAGAGACGAGCCCTGGATCTTGTGCACGCCCACGCCGAGGTTGACAAGCACGGACACGATCTCCTCCGTGTCGAAACGGCCGCCGAGGCCAAGCTGGCAGATCGGACCACGCTTGCAGTTGAACCTCAACCGGTAAGGTTCCTCGTCTCCGAGAAGCTCGTAATTCACATAGTCGAAAGCGTTGGTTCCGAATATCGTGGCCACGGCGTCCTCTATCTCGGCGTTTCCCATCCTGGAACCTGCGCCGACCTTGATCTTGTTCATCAGGTACAGGCTTTCCTTGTCGTCAACGCCGGCGATCTCAACACCGGAGACAAGCACTTTCCGGAGCCGGATGTCATCGGCCGGGTCATTGTGTATGACAGTCCTGTCTGATCCCACTACGGCCTTTATCGAATCCAGTTTGGCGGCCACGGCGAGGGCGGCCTGATAGCCCCTGTTGATGATCGTGTCGATGCTCCTGTCGTCAAAGCTGAGCATATTGAACTCGTGCAGGTCAGGCTTGATGTTGACATCCGGGATGTCAATGTTGGACTCGAATGACGTGCGGCCCAGCATATCGATACCTGTGTTGATGATGTCAGCCAGATTGTTGATCTCATTGTAACTTTTGTAGCCTTCCGACAGGTTCACCCCGATCACGATGTCCGCCCCGACCTTCTTCGCGAGGTCAGTCGGATAGTTGTTCCTCATCCCGCCGTCCACCAGCACCATTCCGTCCACCCTGACCGGAGCGAAAAGTCCCGGAATCGACATCGTGGAGCGGAGAGCGGTGTTGAGCTTGCCCTCGGTCCAGATCTTGGCCGTTCCGGACACAAGGTCCGTGGCCACGCAAAGGAACGGAATCGGAAGGTCGTAGAAATCAGTCACATCCTGATACCCGACGGAAAGCGAGCTGAAGATGTTGTTTACATTCTGGCCATAGACCATTCCGGAAGGAAGGCTGCCCAGAAGGTTGTCCTTCACCATGTTCGTGGCGTCCGCCTCTCCCGCGCCGAAATGGATGTCATCCACCCTGCGGGTATATTGCTGGTCGGACTCAAGTTTCTGCATATAGTCCTTCTTGTCGTACAGGAACGGGAAGGACAGCACATATTTCTCCTTGTATTTGATCGCTGAATATGACAGATAATCCCTTGGAACCTTGTCGCTCAGGGCCATATCCCAGTCTATCCCCCGGATAATGGAATCCAGCTGCTCAGCCTCGTAGCCCAAGGCGTAGATGCCTCCGACAAGGCCTCCCATACTGGTTCCCATCACGACATCGACAGGCATTCCAATAGACTCAAGGTACTTGATCACACCGACGTGGGCCGCACCTTTGGCCCCGCCTCCACTGAGCACCAAGGCCACGGTCGGACGATGACGCACCGTCCTGATCGAGTCCAGTTTATGTTTGATCTTCTCGACTCTGAGATCCTTGGCCTCACGCCTGCTGTCCAGCACCGAATGCGGGACCTGGGCGGCAGCCGAGAACACCGATGCGGCCATCACGGCCAACGATGCCACTATCCTTCTGATTCTCGTTTCCATAGTCATTCACAGATTTTATCATATTCATTTGTTCCTATGCTCACCGGCAAGCATCCCGCAGGCGGCAAGGATGTCCTCTCCTCTGGAAGCCCTTATCGTACAGGTGATTCCGTGGTTGGAAAGCCTGTCCCTGAAGCGCTCCATAATGATCTGCGGAGTCGTCTCGAACGGAGCGTCCGGAATCTTGTGGAAGCGGATCAGATTGACCCTGCACTCCAGTCCGCGAAGCAGCCGGATAAGTGCGTCGGCGTGACGCTTGTCATCGTTCAGGCCGGCGAACATTGTATATTCAAAGCTCACCCTGCGCTGGCCTGTGAAGTCATATTCACGGATCAT
>CAVCRL010000033.1:0-10665 GCA_963604455.1 Lachnospiraceae bacterium
TGGCTGAGCAGTGCATGGCTGCGATGCCCTTGAGAGGGAGGTAGTAGTTCATCATAGAGAACATACCCTTCTTCATCTCACCACCGTACCAAGTGTTGAGGATAACCTGCTCCTTGCTGGTGACGTTGAAAGCCACGCAAGTGTCGCTGCGGAGACCGAGCTCCTCGAAGTTGGCGACCTTAGCCTTTGAAGCGCAATATACTACGAAATCAGGCTCTTGATCGAACTCTTCCTGGTTCTTAGGACGGATGAACATATTCGTCACGAAGTGTGCCTGCCAAGCGACCTCCATAATGAAGCGGACCTTCATACGGGTGTCCTTGTGGGTTCCGCAGAAACCATCGACAACGAAAAGCCTCTTTCCTGAGAGCTCCTGCTGAGCGGTCTTTCTTACAACCTTCCAGGTCTTCTCTGTCATCGGATGGTTGTCGTTAGGATACTCAGGGGTGTTCCACCATACGGTGTCCTTTGAGTTCTTGTCCATAACGATGTACTTATCCTTAGGAGAACGTCCGGTGTAGATACCGGTCATAACGTTGATAGCACCGAGCCCGGTCACCTGACCCTTCTCGTAGCCCTCAAGCTCAGGCTTTGTCTCCTCGTTGTAGAGAACCTCGTAAGTCGGATTGTAAAGGACTTCCTTCACATTCTTGATTCCGTACTTGCTTAAATCCATCTTAGGCATAGTAAAATGTGTTTTATAAAGTTAAACTTATTCTCTTTCAAAAGCGCGGCAAATTTAAGGAATTTTTATACATTACTCAAATGAGTAAGCGATTAATTTCGTACATTTGCTTAACCGGCGTGCTTCACTGCAAATAGTTTGCCAGCAGAATACGCAAAAGGTTGTGATAAAACGGTTTATAAAGTTTTTGAATATGTCGCCGTCAGAAGTGTTGAAAGAATATTGGGGCTACGATGGCTTCCGTCCGATGCAGGAGGAGATCATCACAGCCGCCTTGGAGGGAAAGGATGTTCTGGCCATTATGCCTACGGGCGGTGGCAAGTCGATCTGCTTTCAGGTACCTGGCCTGATCAAGGACGGGATCACTTTGGTTGTGACTCCTCTTATCGCCTTGATGAAGGATCAGGTGCAGAACCTGAACGACAGGGGAGTCCGTGCCCTTGCGATCCACGCCGGAATGAGCCGCCGTGAGGTCGATCTGGCCTTGAACAACGCGGCCTACGGGGATTACAAGTTTCTCTACCTCTCTCCGGAAAGGCTTGGTACACAATTGTTCCAGTCCTACATCGATGTGCTGGACGTCAGCTTCGTCGTGGTCGATGAGGCGCACTGTATCTCCCAATGGGGGTACGATTTCAGACCGGACTATCTGAAAATCGGAGAGATAAGGGAACGGATAGACGCAAATGTCATAGCGCTTACGGCCACTGCCACTCCGACAGTCGCCTGTGACATTATGGAACGTCTCGGCTTCCGGGAGAAGCTGCTTCTCAAAAGTGGTTTCGAGAGACCTAACCTTAGTTATATTGTGCGCAAGGTTGAGGATAAGAACGGACAAATTCTGAATATCTGCTCCGGGGTTCCCGGAACGGGGATCGTATATGCCAGGAACAGACGGAAATGTGAGGAACTCTCGGCGTTCCTGCAGGCTCAAGGTGTCTCTGCTTCGTTCTACCACGCCGGGTTGGGAAGCCAGACAAGGGCCGAGCGTCAGGCCGCGTGGAAAAGCGGCGCGATTAGGGTGATGGTGTGCACGAACGCTTTCGGTATGGGAATCGACAAGCCTGATGTGCGTTTTGTTGTTCATTATGATTTGCCGGACAGCCCGGAGGCATATTTCCAGGAGGCTGGGCGAGCGGGGCGTGACGGGAAGCGTTCGTTCGCTGTACAGCTTTGGAACGGAATCGACCTTCGGCGGGCCAAACAGATTGAGGATGTGTCGTTTCCGTCACTGGATTACATCGAGGACATTTACCAGAAACTTCACGCTTTCTTTGAGATCCCATACGATGCCGGAATGGGTCGGCAGCTGAAGTTCCGGATCGAGGAGTTCTGCAAGCGTTTTGGTTTGCAGCGGGCTCCGGCGTTCTATGCCCTCAAATACCTTGAGCGGACGGGGCACCTGACATATTCAGAAGAGATTGACATTCAGACTAAAGTCCGCATTTCGGTTGACAGGAAGGCTTTGTATGACATTGATCTGCCGGACCGTGAGATGGCGGCTGTGTTGGAAATCCTGATGCGGAGCTACACGGGAATATTCTCTTTCGTGGTGCCGATTGACGAGGAATATGTCTCCAGACGTAGCGGGATGACAATTCCGCAGCTGCGGCAGGCTCTATACAGGCTTTCACTGGAGCACGTCATCAATTATGTGCCGGCGGACCATTCGGATGTTGTGTTCCTGCATCACGACAGGCTGAGGCCTGGGAATGTCAATATGATGCCGTCACGTTATGAGATGCTGAAAAAGTGTGCGCACGCCCGGAGCCAATCGATGCTTGAATATGTCAGCGAGACCTCCGAGTGCCGTTCCCGCTATCTGCTCCGTTATTTCGGCCAGACCGAGACCACCGACTGCGGCACCTGTGATGTCTGCCGCGCCCGCCGCGCTGCCGCACCGGCACACACTCTCCAGCAGATGACGAGGCAAAAGTTGATTGAATATATCAATGGAAAGGACGGGAAATATTCCCTTGATGAGATTGTGGCGGAGTTCGACAACCCGTCGAAGGTCTATTCACCCGACTACCTTGACATTCTCCGCCAGCTCATCGACAACGGCGATGTACCGATGTACGGGTGATCATTCTATGATTAGTCCGTCGTAGGCGGGACGGACGATCGAGTGGATGTGGCGCTCATTACAGAGGCGCTCAAGGTCTTCGCTGAACTGCCCGTGGCGGGGAAATGTGTGGGAGAGATGGGTGAGCCAGGTGTGCTCGGCGCCTATGCGATCGGCAAGCTCAAGGGCCTCGTCAAGGCTGAAGTGCGAATGGTGCTTCTTGTAGCCTACAGTGTTGAGTGTCACGTGCTTGAGGCCGGTCAGTTTTGCGAACTCACTTTCGGGAAGAGTGCTCATATCAGTGATATATGCGATGTCCCCGAAGCGGAATCCGAGGACGGGGAGTTTGTCGTGAAGCCCGCGGATAGGGACGATCTCCACACCGCCTGTCGAGGCGGCCATTGAGGCCGGATCAGCCTTGTCGATGATGTCCTCCAGTTTGCGACCGGTCGGGATCAGAGTCCCGTCAGGCATCTTGTAATGGTAGCCGACATCGTGCACCCAGACCAACTCCATATCCTTCGCGTTCGGATAGACCAGGAACGGGTTCTCGTCGATCACGTGCAGATGCCACTCCGGAGCCCCGGGATATTTCGGGAAAGCGAAGACGTAAGGATATTCCTTGATAAGGTCATCGAGGACGTTCCGCTCGCAGTAGATCTCGGCGGCACGTTTGTCGATGTAGTTGAGCGAACGCACGTCGTCAAGGCCTCCCGTGTGGTCCTTGTGGTTGTGTGTCAGCAGGATGGCGTCGAGATGGCAGAGGTCGTGGGCGAGCATCTGCATCCTGAAATCCGGTCCGGCATCCACGAGGATGTTAAGTCCTTCATATTCAACGAACACGGATGAGCGGAACCGCTTGTCCCTTGCGTCCGGCGATTTGCACACATCGCATTTGCAGCCGATGATCGGGACACCCTGTGAGGTCCCCGTTCCCAGAAATGTAAGCCTTGCCTTGCCCATAATATTCGTTGATTTTTATAAGTCGCTTGAAATTATAATGTTCCTTTGAATATATTCCGCCCGTCAGATCGTGATGTCCTCTATCATATTCACAAGTGCCGGGTCGTAAGGTCTCTCGACGCGGATGTAGTTGCCGGTGTAGCCGCCCATCATCCCGTCCTTGAGATCCGATTCCCACAGCACCTGAGAGCGTCTGCCGCGGTTCTTCGCCACAAATTCAGAATGCAACTCACCGCAGAGAGCCTCCAGCCTCGCCACACGCTCCGTCTTCAAGGAGTCCTTGACCTGGTCCTTCCACGCGGCCGCCACTGTCCCCGGGCGGCGGGAATATGGGAACACGTGGATGAACGCCGGTCTGACCCTTTCTTTAAGGAATGAATATGTCTCCTCGAAGAGTCCGTCTGTCTCTCCGGGAAGCCCGGCGATGACATCAATGCCGAAGAAAACGAACGGTTTAGTTGTGTCTTCAGGATGGGGATCCATCACGGATCGGATGTAGTCGATCCTGTCGGCGAAGAACTCCGTCGTGTAACGGCGTCCGACCCTTTTCAGGATCGTGTCCGACCCTGATTGCAAAGGAATATGGAAGTGTGGCTGGAACTTTGTGCCTGAGGCTATCCAGTCGATGATGTCTTCGGTGATGAGGTTCGGCTCGATCGAGGATATCCGGTAGCGTTCGATTCCGTCCACGTCGTTGAGGCGTTTCAGCAGGTCAAGGAAACTTTCGCCGGTCGTCCTGCCGAAGTCTCCGGTGTTGACCCCTGTGATGACAATCTCCCTGATTCCGGTCCCGGCTATCTTTCTGGCCTGTTCAATGACCTCGGAAATCGGGATATTCCTTGAGTTTCCTCTTGCGTAAGGTACTGTGCAGTAGGCGCAGAAGTTGTTGCATCCGTCCTGCACCTTGAGGAACGACCGTGTCCTCTCCTCTGACGAGAACGCCGCCATCGTCTCCTTCGAGATCTCCTTGTATTCCGCCGCGCTCATCGGTTGCTCTTCTGTGATTTGTTCCGCGGCGGCTATGACACCTCCGGAACCTTCGCGCTTCGCGCTTCGTCCCGTCCCGCCTACGGCGGTCCACCCGTTCACGTGGCCACGGGCGGCCACGGTTCCGGAGGTGTCATAGCCGCCTTCAAAAGCATTTAGAAGCAGAGCCATCGTCTCCGGAACCACACGGGACTTCTCCTTGGCGCCGAACACAAGAGCGACTCCTTCAATGGCCTGGAGGTCGTTCCGGCGAAGCTCGGCGTAGCAGCCGGTCACGATGATCTTAGCCTCGGGCGACGCGCGGTGCATCTTCCGGATGACATTCCGGCACTTCTTCTCCGCCCGCTCGGTGACGGAACAAGTGTTGATGAGATAGACATCCGCCTTGTCCTCCCACGGAACGACCTCAAGGCCATTCGCGGCGAACCCCCTCTCGTAAGTCGAAGTCTCGGCGTAGTTCAGCTTGCAGCCGAGTGTCAGAAACGCTATCCTCATCCTAAAATTTCCATATTGGCTCACCGTACATCACAGTCACTCTGGACCATTCGCAAGGTCCTTTCACAGGCGGATTCTTCTTCGAGACCCTTACCTTACAATATATAATATCCTTGAATTCCTTGCGGACGCAGTCCAGGATCCTTCCCGCCACATTCTCAAGAAGATTAGAAGGAATGGTCATCTGCGCAGCCACGATGTCGTATATCCTGCCATAGTCGATTGTGTCTTTCAGATCATCCGACTTTACAGCTTTCTTCAATTCTGTCTCCGCATAGAAGTCCACAGTGAAAGTGTTGCCTTCCCTTCGTTCCTCTTCCAGGCAGCCGTGGTAGGCGTGGAACTCCATACCCTCAAGTTCTATTATTCCGTCGTAACTCATATTCGAAATATATTCATCCGCTAAGTTAGATAAAAATCCTTGAAATGTGGCAGATTGGACGCAATTCCCCTGCTGAGATATTCAAAATGAATTTGTAACTTTGTAAGACTATGGCAAAAGGAAAACTCTATTTGATTCCGTCGCCTCTGGGGGAATATGATCCTTCGGAGGTCATTCCGGCACCCGTGCTGGAGCGGTTGAGGAATATTCGGAAATATGTGGTCGAAGAGGCGCGGACCGTGCGTCGGTATCTTTCCGCGGCAGGGCTGAAAGGCCATATCGCCGAGCTTGAGCTCCGTGAACTGAACGAACACACGAAACCGGCGGAAGTAGAGGCGTTGCTTTCGATGTTCTCTGATCAGGACGGATCGCCTACGGATGTCGGACTGATCTCTGAGGCCGGACTTCCGGCTGTGGCCGATCCAGGGGCGCAACTGGTCGCGCTCTGCCATATTCACGGAATACAGGTAGTGCCGATGGTCGGCCCTTCCTCGCTGATGCTGGCGCTGATGGGCTCCGGTCTGAACGGCCAGAGTTTCGCTTTCTGCGGCTACCTGCCCGCCAAGACCGACGAGCGCCGCAAGGCCATCAGGGAGATAGAGAGAAGATCCTCGCAACTGAATCAGACTGAGATATTCATAGAGACTCCGTACCGCAACGATTCGATGATGGGAGACCTGCTGGCGACTCTTCAGCCGAAGACACGTCTCTGCATCGCCGCTGACATCACGCTCCCGGACGAGACTATTCTGACGAAGACCGTCAAGGAATGGCAGAAGGCGAAATTCCCGATCGGCAAGCGTCCTTGTGTGTTTCTTCTGCTCGCATAAACACAAAACAATAACAATAATGAAAAGAACAATCGCTTTTATTCTGCTTGCGGTCTTGATGGCCGCCCCGATGGGCGCGAAGGATAATGCCCCCAAGAATGAAAAGGTTAAGAACGTGATTTTGATCATCGGGGACGGAATGGGACTCGGTGCCACGGCCTCCTGGATGATCAACCAGAACTATGGGCCGACCTGCTTTGACAGGGCACAGTACGCCGCTGTCGTGAAGACATATTCAGCGAACAGCAAGACGACGGATTCAGCGGCGGCCGCGACGGCGATAGCCACCGGCCACAAGACGAACAACAGTATGCTCGGAATGCTTCCGGACAGCACCAAACCGGCCAGTATCGCCAAACTTGCCAAGGATAAAGGCCTTTCCACCGGAATCGTGGTCACTTCTTACGTTCAGGATGCCACTCCGGGTGGATTCTACGCCCACGTCTGGAATCGCAAGGAGAGGGGACAGATAAGCGAGGATCTGATCGCCTTCAGACCTGATGTGATTCTGGGCGGCGGCAGAAAGTATTTCACTGATAAGAAATATACCGGCGAGAACCTTATTGACAAGGCCGTCAATAACGGCTTTTCATACGTGGAGACTCCGGAACAATTCTATTCCACCTGGACGACTCCGATACTCGGGCTTCTTGACGAGGGCAACCAGCTGGATGAGGCCGAGATAAACTCGGATCTTTTGGCGGACCTCGCCGGACACACGTTTGAGATTCTGGAAAAGAACAAGAAGGGATTCTTCGCGATGATCGAGGGGTCGCACATCGACCACGCCGCGCACGCCAACAACTCCGAGATGGTTCTTTGGTGGATGGAGGAGTTCGACAAACTGGTCAACTCTGCCTTTGACTATGCGGACACCCACAAGGGAACCCTTGTGATTGTCACGGCTGACCACGAGACGGGGGGAGTGACCCTTGTGCCTGGCAGCAAGGACTTTACGAAGGGAGAGAGTGGGCTTGAGATGAAATATTCCACAACGAGCCACACCGCGTCTCCGGTCCTTCTTTACTCCTATGGGTCTTCTTCCTGGAAGTTTGGAGGCGTGATGGACAACACGGACATATTCAAAAAGATCAAGAGTGTCTTGATTGACAGATAGTTCCATTCCGCGATTGTATGCTTATGAAAAGAACATCTATAATATTGCTGACGCTGGTGGCCGCATTGCCGCCGGCGTTCGCTTTTTCCGGTCCCGGCGACATCATTCCGGCCCCGGCCAAGTGCGAAATCCTGAAGGATGAATATTCCCTCAAGGCGGACGGGAGTGACGTGCGCGTCCATCTTGGTGACAAGCGTTTCCTGAAAGAGCTTAATTCATTGAATATTCCGGAGTTCGCCCGGAATGAGGCGTATAGGCTGACGGTAGGGAAGAAAGGAGTTGACATCGCCGCAGTTTCCGAAACGGGCGTTTTCCGCGCGAAGACCAGTCTGCGGATGATGTCGGACAAGGATTCGACTATATCCCAATGCGTCATTTTGGATTATCCACGCTTCCGTCACAGGGGACTGATGCTGGACATTTCCAGGAACTTTCGGGACAAGGATTTTATCCTGAAGCAGTTGGACGCTATGGCCGCGGTCAAGATGAGCACTTTGCATTTGCATCTGACCGATGACGCGGGTTGGAGGATCCAGATCGACGCTTACCCTGAATTGACCCGCAAGGCGGCCTGGAGGGTAGGAAGTAACTTCGAGGAATGGAGGGAACTGGGGCGGCAATATTCAGAGGAAGGCTCTCCGCTCGCTTCCGGAGGCTATCTGACCAAAGCCGATGTGAAGGAGATTGTTGAATATGCCGCCGCGAGGCACATCGACATCATTCCGGAGATAGAACTTCCAGGACATTCCGGTGAGGTGCTGGCCGCATATCCGGAACTGGCCTGTCTTCGCCCTGACGGTGGGCGGCGGATTTCCGGCGACCTTTGCCCTGGCAAGGACAAGACCTTTGATATGTTCGAGACTATCCTGGATGAAGTTCTTGAGATGTTCCCTTATGAATATATTCATATAGGGGGCGACGAGGCTTCGAAGAGCGGATGGAAAGAGTGTCCGGACTGCCGTCACCGTATGGAAGCCGAACATCTTAAGGATGTTGATGAACTGCAAAGCTATCTCGTGAACAGAATCACAAGGTTTCTGGAGTCCAGAGGCCGTCACGCAATCGGCTGGGACGAGATCCTGGACGGTGGTCTTGCGGAAGGCGCTGCTGTGATGTCCTGGAGGGGCACTCAAGGAGGCATAACGGCGGCAAGTATGGGCCACGATGTGATTATGTCTCCGGGAGACTACTGCTACTTCGATTCCAGCCAGGACGCTCCGTTCTCCCAGCCAAAGTCGTTCAGCGGCTACCGTCCTCTGGAGCAGGTCTATTCGTTCGAGCCGACCGATGGAATAGACGATGAATATGTCCGTCATCTGCTCGGTCTTCAGGCCAATCTCTGGTCCGAGTTCGTTCCGACTGGGGAGTATATGGAGTACCTGCTCTATCCTCGCGCATTCGCCATCGCGGAGGTCGGCTGGAGTCCGGCCGGAAGCAAGGACTATCCTCGTTTCAGAGAGAATGCCGTGAGGCTTGCGGAGAACCTCCGCTCAAAAGGTTACAACGCTTTTGATTTGAGGAACGAGATCGGCCCGAGGCCGGAGTCCCTGAAGTCTCTTGACCATCTTGCGGCCGGCGCAAAGATCACCTATAATGGCCGGAAATATTCCAAAGGTTATCCAGCCGGAGGAGACAATGCCTTGGTGGACGGAATGTTGGGTGGTTGGTTCTACAAGGACAATCGTTGGCAAGGTTTCCTCTGTGATGTCGATGTCACGATAGACCTTGGAGCGGTCAAGGATATTCATTATGTCGGAGCTACGTTCCTCTCGCACACTTCCGCCGAGGTCGGATTCCCGGTAAGGACCGAGGTGAGCTTCTCGGAAGATGGTGTCACTTTCAGTGATCCTGTCGTCTGCCTGTTGGAGATTCCTGACAACGATTCCTGCGCTCTCCTGCACACCTTAGGCACCACCGTCACCGCCAAAGCCCGCTACATAAAGTACAAAGCCATCCGTGACGACATAACCAAGAACCGCAACCACGCCTTCATATTCATTGATGAGATTGTGGTGAATTAAGAGACATTCTCCTATTTTGGAATAGTGGATGCCTTTTTCTTTGGAGGCTGCGTTATCATCCGCAAAAAAAAACTTCAAACCTTTGGGATAGCAGAATATGTCTTCTGTGCCCAAAGGTTTTTATTGCGACAGGTATTGGTATATCCGTTACTCGCTTTCTTCAAGTATTTTCTGAATATATTCAATACTCTGCCCGGCGGCGGAGGCGATGACTTCCGCTGAAACTCCGGCCTTATGCAAGCCTTTGATAAATGCGACTTTTTCTTTCTTGCCTTTCTCAAGCCCTTCGGCCAGACCTTTACGGTAGCCAAGTTCGTGTCCGCCTTCGATGTAAGGCTCCATATCTTCAAGAGTCATCATATCGCTGAAATATTCTTTAATTTCCTGTTCGCTGAGTGAGCGGATAGTCATTGCCTCCACAACTCGTTGGAAATGACCGTAGTCTCCGTTTCTCAATGTGACAAAGTTAGTTATATTTCTGAATATTCCGCACCATCCCGCCACCGGACTTTCAAAATTTTTCGTAAGTCGCATAACTCTTGGAAGTTCAAAGAAATAGATTGACATTTGATTCCCATACAATTCTCCGGTCTCAACTTCTGTTGTGCGATATTGGAATATGATCTTGCCATCCGGTACCGTTGTATGAGGTTCCTCATAGTTCATTATGCAAATGATCTTGACCGGGTTAACGTGGTACATCTTAACTCCGGATTTCAACTGATTGCGGATCAATGAAGCTCCATAGTAGAACAGACGATCTCGCTGATCCTTTCTATATGTCTTCTGCATTTCAACAATCAGTTCTCTTCCATCGTTTGTTCTGCACCACAGATCGAATACAACCGTCTTGTCGTTCTCGAACACTTTCGTTAGCTCAGACTCGCAGAATTCGACCTTAGTGATAGTCTCGTCAAGAATGTCATTAAGTAGCAGTACCAACAGATCCTTGTGGTTGTAGAATAGGTGTTTGAACGCCCAATCACTGGTGAGATTGAGGTATTGTGATTGTGAAAGCCGCTGTGCGATCGCATCCTTCTCCACCTCAGGAAGGTTCCTGTACCGGTCTTTTTCTTCCATTAGCTCACGACAAAGGACGTACCTCATCCTGAACATCTCC
>CAVCRL010000033.1:11016-19488 GCA_963604455.1 Lachnospiraceae bacterium
ATTTGGACTTAAACTACTCTTTGCAGAGCATTATCTGCTGGATGAGGTGATCGGTGGACTGCATCCCTGCGGAGCCGATACGGCCGAGATTCCGGATTGTCTTCTCGATGTCTTTGTCGATGATGCCGTCGGTTTCCTTGATGCAGGTTCCCCTCAGGGCCAGGACACAGGACTGGACGGCGCAGGCCACTCCGGAGGCCACTTTCATCGCACAGCCGACCTTGGCACCGTCACAGACCATTCCGGTGATGTTTCCGATCATATTCTTGATCGCCGAGCAGACTTGATCGTAGCTTCCTCCGCGGAGGAATACGATTCCGCAGGCTGATCCGGTCGAGGCGATCACGCAGCCGCACAGAGCTGACAACTTTCCAAGATAACCTTTGATATGGATGGCAACCAGATTGCTGAGGATGAGCGCCCTGGCCAGCCGCTCGTCATCAACGTCGTATTTCAAGGCGTAAGCGATTACGGGCATACTCACCGTGATCCCTTGGTTGCCGCTGCCGGAGTTGCTCATAGCCGGGAGCTTGCATCCTGCCATTCTGGCATCCGAGGCCGCGGCGGTCATCCCCATCGCAAAACTGATGAAATCATCCCCGAAAACCTCCTGCTGGTTCTCCCTGATGGCCTTGCCGACATTGAGGCCATAGTCTCCGCTCAAGCCTTCCCGGGCGAGCGCAAGGTTCAAGTCCCTGTCAGCCAGAATGAACTTGATGTCCTCGAATGCGGCGCTTTGGGCGAATGAATATATTTCCTTGACAGTCAGGTTGTAGTCCAGCGTACACTTTACCGGAACGGTCTCCCCGTCACCTCCTTTCCTGAGGTCAGAGACAGAGGAGTCTATTCCTGTCTCTACAATCCTGTCGTGGTCGTCTTCGATGACAGTCCAGGCCTTGTGGCCGGCTGAGCTAACCGTGACCTTGACGTAAAGGATCTTCGGACTCTCTGCGACCTTGATCCGGACCTTGCCTGCGTCCACCAATCCTTTCGCTGTCTCCACATCCTTGTCTGTCAGATCCTTAAGCACCTCAAGACCATATTCGCTTTTCCCGCAGACCGCTCCGAGGGCGGATGCGATGTAAAGCCCGACCATCCCGGTCCCAGGGATTCCGACTCCCATTCCGTTCTTGAGAATATTCCCGCTGACCTCCACGTCAACTTCATATTCAGAGAGTACTGGGACTTCTGTTTTCAAGGTTTCCGTGGATTTGGCGGCGGCCAGCGCGACGGCGATCGGTTCGGTGCAGCCCAAGGCTGGCTTGACTTCCTTGTGCAGGAGTTCGATGAGTTCGGATTCTCTTGGAGTCATAACTGGTTATTTGTCAAGAAATTTCATTATGTCCTTAATCAGTGGTTCAATAGCGGCCTCCTCGCTGATGACCTCGATAGGGAAGCCGATGCAGACGGTCCTGTAGCCGTTGCCCTCAAAGCAGGTTCCGGCCGAGATGTTCGTGTCGGAGTAGCGAAGGAATGATTTCGACTTGTCGGAAGCCGGCACGATTCCGTCAGGGGTCTCCACGCAGTAGATGAACGGGTTGCGCTCCTTCTGGAATTGGAATTCCGGCACGCTCAGACTGATCGGGCCGTTTTTCCTGACCTTGACGGAGGCGTTGCGGCTTGCGTAGTTTGTCATCCATCTGTAGCCAAGCGTCTTCTCTACAAATTCCTTTGTTGAAGCCGTGTATAAGCTGTCCTTGCGCACTGGGTAGATCCCGTCCCATACATCCGTGCCGATGTTCGCTCCGGAGACGAGCACGTTCCCGCCATCCTCAGTGTAGCGTTTGATGGCCTGTTGGAGGCCGGTAGGGAACACCTGGAACCTGTCCTGCACCTTGCCCGTGCCGACAACGGTAGTGATCTGTTTTCCGCAGATGAGATCCAAGGCCACATCGTTTTTAGCCAAGGTTCTGTCGGCGGAGAACGCCGCCACACTCGAAGAGTGGAATGCATATCCGGCTGCCATAAGGGCCTTGCCGTGGATTCCGCAGTAGTCGAACGTGTTCCCGGCGAATACCTTTCCGGCCTCGTCGGTCCAGGCCGCTCCGAATCCTGGATTGTCATCGTCCAGCCAAGGCAGTTCCCGACGGAACTGGTACTGAGGGCCGATGAAATTGATTTCTTTTACGTATGGGACACCTGCATCGAGACTCGCGTCGAATCCGGCATATTCATTGGTGTCGAACCACGCCGGAGCGGAGACTCTGGTGAAGTTGTTGACCACCAGGACGTTTTTGCCGTTGCTTGATTCCGGGATGCCGACGCTGAGAGTCTCGGAAGGGAAACTTTTCCCTCCCTTGTTGAATGCGGTCACACGATAGCTGTAGATGTGCCCCGGGACGATGGAAACCTCAGTTGAGATCTCGTTTCCTGAGACTTTGCATCCAGCCAGCACACGGCCGTTGTCAAAGGCCCCGTCGTCAATCCTTGTCTGAAGAATATATCCGGTAGGGACAGCGGTAGCCTCAAGCGAGTCCACGGTGGCTTTCCAGCTGAGTCTCACGGATTTGGAACCAGTGAATGAAGTCGCGAAAGAGTTGACCGGAAGCGGCTGCACCGCATATTCACAACCATAGCGGGCGCTCAGGTATTTAAGCATTCCTTTATAGACCGCGCGGCTGACAGTGAAGCGGAAAGACGGATCAAGTCCGAATTTCATATCCGCGAAATTCTGGTGAGACAGCAATTCGAGCAGCATCGCAGGAACGGTCGCCGTGCGGGATTCGCTGTAGGATCGGTCCCACAAACCCCTTCTGCTCCATTCCGGGTTGAATTCCTTGCGGATATCGTTCACGATCTCTGTCTGGACAAAATCAGCGTACATCCTTTGCTGAAGCCTGTCCTCGCCGTTTGCGAACTTGTCGCTGCCGTCGCACAGCAAGGTGTAGATGGAGAGCGTGCCGATGATCGAGTCATTCGGAGTCGTACCGGCATCCGTGTGGAAAGCGAACGAAAGGTCTATCGGAATATTCAGTCCTTCGGCCTTTGGATTTGTCCTTGAGCCGCCGGACATCCAGCCGACCCACGCGCCACGGTCGCCGTAGTCGGACGTGTAGTCATTGTCGTATTTGCTCAGGATTGTGGAGTCGACCCCGGCCCATTGCATCCAGTAGAGCGCGCCTTCCGTGAAGGACGGCATCCCAGAGGTGGTATATTCATTGACCGGCCGGTCTTTGAGGCCTCTTGCGATCTTGCCCATTCCTCCGCCGAAACGCACTGCGTCCGCGGTGATCACGGCGTTGTGGGCGACGTTGTAGCCTTTCGGAACGCTGTTGTCAAGGATCACGCACCCTTCGGAGCCTTTGTCGAACTCGAATGTGCCAAGGTAGATCCAGGTGCCGCCACCCATCTTCTGGTTGACGATGAACTCACTCTCGCCACCTAGGTGCCTGACGGTATAATGCGCGCAAGGAGTGCTGTGCGGCAGACTCTTATAGGAAATATAGACTGAATATTCCCCGCGTTCCGGAATCTCAGGGGTCCAGCGCGCCTCGGCTGCCTTATCCCTATGGTTCTCACGGCATTCCGCCTGGCGTGCAGTTCCCATCTGGAATGGATTCTCCAGCAATGAATATGTCGCCCTGGCATCCGCGAATCCAACTCCCGCGTCCGACCAAGTTCCTGTCTCTGAATATCTTCCCTCGATTCTGACACTCTCTCCACGTCCTTCCTCGAAAGCGGGATCGTTGTCTGCGATGACCTCGTTGGTCTGCGGATCCCTCTCACGAGGAGTCATCACGTAGGCTCCGGCGTTCTCCAGCATCGGGATCAGGAACGGAAGCACATAGCTTTGGGTGTACATATCCTCGACGGTCTGGAACATCGGCGCGCGCTGCCATTCCCAACGGTCGGTCTTCTCCTCGAAATAGCGGCCGTGGCTCTGCCAGAGGGCTATATTACGTCCTGCCAGACCCTTGGAAAAGTCATTTTCGTCCATTTTGGTGACAAACGGATGGGTGTTCCGTAAGTCCTTTGTTATGAATTTGTTGTCAATGGCCTTTCCGTCATTGCCGACCTGCGGCATAACGTATGATTCCAGTCTGTTCTTGCCTACATACAGATTTCCGATCCCGTACTTGGAACAAGATTCCGGCATCAGATCCGAGAGAGTCTTCTTGAGCCACTCCACGTCTTTTGACCGCCAAGGGAAATCCCCCATAGCCGGTGTGAAATAGAAGTCGAGATCATAGCCTCGTCTGACGACCTTGTTGGCTTTGACCTGCGATGACACACCGGTCCTTTCGACAACAAGGGTCTGAAGTGAGTCAACCGCATCCTTGAATTCCTTGACTGACTGCGCAGCGAGGCCTGTGGAAAATGCCCCGGCGGCAGCGAATATGGTTATTAATCTTTTGATCATACTATCGTTTGTTCTTGAATATCAGTAATTCAGCCAGCAAAGTGATCACCGACGCGCTGGCGAGTGCGGTGAAATCCGCCAGAAAATCCATCGGATCCCCGCTCCTGTAGGTGGTGAAAGACTGTCCGATCTCCGTTCCGGCCGCCACGGCGCAACCTATGGCAAGAATGATGGCCACGGCCAGGGCTATCCTCCATCCTTTCTCGCTTTTAGGACGGAACGCCGCATAGCAAAGGATCGGGAACGGGAAAAACATTATGAAATGGACAACCTTGTCCATCGGGATTCCCCACAGGTTGTCCTGTCCGATCTGCGGCAAATCATTGAAATGACCGAAGCAGCAGTATGCCACGGCGCAGAGGTACAGGATGAACAGCAGTATGGCCAGAATCCGTTGTTTTCTCATATTCATAGATTTATTTCAGAATCAGTTCTCCGAAGAATTCGGGTCTGTGAAAGTCGGGTTTCGGGGTCTTGATCGGGTTCCAGCTGAGGAAGTGCGGATGAGCGGTAAGGTCTCCGCATTTGTAGAAATTCCCCCTCAGGCTGACCGGAAGGTTGTTCTTGTCGATCCCTATCAGCTCGAACGGGATCAGCATAGCCACGGTCCAGCTGAATATCCTGTCATTGATCGTGACAGGCTTGCGCTCCAGGGAACTATGCCTTATGACACTTGCCAGGAGTTCCGGCCGGATGAGTGTCTTGTTGATCCTGCTCGTCCTCTTGGACGCAAGCAGCGATCCGACGCAGGTCATTTCGAAATTGTAGTATGTCCCGTCGTACGGATCCGTGACGAAGAACTCGCAGCAGCTGTCCTCCCAGCTGTTCCCGTTGTCCTCCATCGCCGTGGCCCTGAGGTCAAGCCCCCTCACGTGGAACATAACCGCCAGATGGGTCTTTGTGCGGGCGATGGAGCCGTTGCAGTCCGGAGCGTACGGGGCATCCTTGGGCCAGTTCTGCTCGCAGACGGCGAACTTTGACGCACCTTTCTCCATCGCAAGATCCAGCTCCTGCATATTCATCATCTCAAGTCCTTCGATCAGCGGGACCCTTATCTGTCTGACAACATTTTTCATCGCAGTGTGTTATGAATATTCTTGCGAGGCATTAAAGTGCCTGCATATCATTGAGTTTCCTGTAGTATCCGTTCAGCGCCAGCAAGTCCTCGTGTCTGCCACGCTCCACGATCCGGCCTTCGTCCATAACGATGATCTCGTCCGCATTGCGGATGGTCGAGAGCCTGTGGGCGATGGCAATTGTGGTTCTGGTCGACATAAGCCTGTCCAGAGCCTCCTGCACAATCTTCTCGGACTCAGTGTCAAGCGAGGCCGTTGCCTCGTCCAGAATCAGGATAGGCGGGTTCTTGAGAATCGCCCTTGCGATGCTGATTCTCTGCCTCTGGCCGCCGGACAGTTTGATGCCGCGGTCTCCGATGTTGAAATCGTAGCCGCCTTCCTTCTCCATAATGAAGTCGTGGGCGTTGGCGATCTTCGCCGCCTCGATCACGCTTTCCATCGTGGCGTTCTCGACACCGAAGGCTATGTTGTTGAAAATCGTGTCGTTGAACAGAATCGATTCCTGGTTGACGTTGCCGATCAGACTTCGCAGATCCGCGATCCTGATGTCCCTGATGTCCGTCCCGTCAATCGTGATGGCTCCGCCGGTCGGGTCATAGAATCTTGGAATGAGGTCAACCAAGGTGGATTTTCCCGCTCCGGAGGCACCCACGATCGCTATTGTCTTGCCTTTAGGAATATCCAGGCTCACATCATCCAGAATCATCCTGTGCCCGTCCGGATAGCGGAAGTTAACGTGCTCGAACGAAAGTTTCCCGTTGAATCCATTCAATGCTTTCGGCTCCTTAGGCTCCACAATGTCGTTCTCAGCGTCCAGAATCTTGTTGATCCTTTCCATCGATGCCATACCCTTTGGAATGGCGTACCCTGCCTTCGCGAAATCCTTGATAGGGTTGATGATGCTGTAGAGAATCACCATATAATAAATGAATATAGGCGCGTCGATTGTCGATTTTCCTCCGAGGATCAACGCTCCTCCGAACCACAGCACGATCATAATAAGCACGGTGCCGAGGAACTCGCTCATAGGGTGGGCGAGGGACTGGCGGATGGTCACCCGGTTGTTCTTTCTGCGCATCGCCTCGGTGACGTTGTCGAACCTGTCGGACATCTTCTTCTCGGCGATGAACGCCTTGATGATGCGGAGACCTCCGAGAGTCTCCTCCACCTGCGCCATCACGTCGCTCCAAAGCTGCTGAACCTCAAGTGATTTCCTCTTCAGGTTCTTTCCCACGACACCCATCACCCACATCATCACCGGAGCGAACAGGATCGTGAACGCTGTCATCTGCCAGCTGATCACAAGCAAAGCCGCGAAGTAGAATATGATGAGGATAGGGTTCTTGATGAGCATCTCTATGGATCCGGTGATGGAGTTCTCGACCTCCTGCACGTCACCGCTCATTCTGGCGATGATGTCACCTTTCTTCTCCTCTGAGAAGAAGCCGAGCGGAAGCGCGAGGATCTTGTTGTAGATGTCCATCCTGATGTTCTTCACGACGCCGGTCCTGATCGGGACCATCACCGCCGACGAACCGAAGTAGCAAGCAGTCTTGAGGGCGGTCATCACGACCAGGAATATGCACAGGAACAGCAGCACGGTTGACGCTCCGAGCGCGGTGATCTGCTGCTCCAGCATCCAATAGACGTTCGCCATAAACGCGTCCCCGAGATCCTTGAACGGCATATTCCAAACCTCGTCCCACGGGGTGAATGAATATACCGTCTCGTTGATCTTGAACAGGATGCGCAGGATCGGCACGATGATCGCAAACGAGAAGATGTTGAACACCGCCGACATAATATTCAGAATTATCGAGCCGGCGAGATATTTCTTGAAAGGCGCGACATAGCGCTTTATCATTGACCAGAATTCTTTCATTGTCAGAGTATTTTTTCCAACCAGTGGAAGATTAGGAATATTCTTTTGCGTAAAACTTCGTAGTCGAGGGTGTCGGCGGTGTCAGTGACCTTGTTGGTTCTCATCGTGATGCCGGAGGTGAACACGACGCAGGTCGCTCCGTTCCCGGTGAACACTTTCTGATCGCCGACCCTGCTGTGGAACATCTCGGTGAAATTCTTGCTGCCGTAATAGCTTGTGGAGATGTCCAGTCCAAGGTCCTTGCCTTCGTTCGCCCTCGTGAACTCGAAGGTGTACTGGCCTCCGCTCAACATTATCAGGTAGTCTTTCCTGTCTTTATTGAGAGGCTCCAGCGAGCTGCCGAGGATGTCCAGGACCACCACGGCGTTGATCTTGTCTTTTGTGATGGTCTCGCCGCTTACGGGATCCTTGAGGTTCCCGTTGGAGATGTCATTCCACAATGCCTCGGCGCCGGCGGAATTCTTCTCCCTCGCGTCAAGGCCGACGAATATTATGTTCTTTCCGTAGGATCTGCCGTAGCTTTTCATCTTGTTGAACATATCCGCTATGCTCAGCATCGCCACGACCCCGGAGGCGTTGCTGTCCGCTCCTGGATAGATGTTCCTGTCGATGATCCCGTGGCTGTCATAGTTGGCCGTCACGATCGTGTACCATTCCTTGGAACCCTCCCTTTTCCCAGGGAGAAATCCAAGAATGTTGCGTCCCACCACATCCCCGACCGGAAAGGACCGGCTCCAGCTGCCGTCAAACGGCATAAGCCCGGCGTTCTCGAACCTCCGTGAGATCCAAAGAGCCGCTTCCACCGCACCTTTGCTTCCCGTGGAGCGTCCTTTGAAGGTCGTGTCGGAGAGATATTCGACCTGTCTTTGCAGATTCTCGGCTGATATGATCTTCTCGGCGTTGCGTCCGGACGGTACCATTTTGGTGGTCGTCTGTTGCGCCAAAGCCTCCCCAGCGGACACCGTGAGGAGAGCGAATATGAAAAATTTACTTAAAAGCGTCTTCAAGGCACGATAAATGTTTATCTTTGCAAACGACAAAAATAGGTAATTTAAGTATTAAAGTAAAAAATATTTATATGAAAAGATCTGTGCTGTCTCTGTTTTTCCTGTTGTGCCTCGCTTTGGTCTCCAACGCGCAGTACGACAAGGATG
>CAVCRL010000034.1:0-18974 GCA_963604455.1 Lachnospiraceae bacterium
GTCCACCTGCATCGTCTTTTCCCTGACGATCATCCTGTGGATCCGGACCGGATCGTAGTTAAGCCACGAACCGACCCTCAATGTCTTGGGACCCTCGTCTGTGTCAAGGGTCAATTCATCCATTGAAAAATAAACCTTCTCGGGATCGAGAGGATAGACTGGATCGGTCTCCGCCATAACTTACGATTTTTAAACTGAGTAACAAATATAGGCAAAAAAATCATCACAAGAAAGAGTGTGACCCAAAAGCAACTTTTTGATCACACTCTTTTTATCCGGAAATACCGGAATATTCCGTCTAAAAATGGAATTTCTTGTGCTTCAGCCACAGGCCATAGACCTCGCTGACGTTGCCGGCGGTGACGAAGGACTTGATGTTCTCCCGTTTGAGATATTCCATAAGGTTGGAGAACTCTTCCTGTGTCAGAAGAGACTGGATCTCAATGCTTTTCTCTCCGGTATAGCCGCCGATGACCTCGTAAAGGCTGCATCCGCGTCCTAACTGGTCTATGATGAAACGGCGGATCTTGTCATATTCGTTCGAGATCACGCAGACCCTCTTGCGCTTGTTCAGGCTGGCGGTGAAGTAATCGACGACAAGTCCGTTGATCCAGGTGCCGATGAGGCCTATGATCACCATCTTGAATGGATTGATGGCGAAGGCCGTGCAGCAGATCACCGCTCCGGCGACCGAAACGGATGCGCCAATGTCGAAGTGAAGGTACTTGTTGACGATCTTCGCAAGGATGTCAAGTCCTCCCGTGGAGGCGTTGATGTTGAACAGGATGGCCTGCGAGAGACTGAGCAGGAGAACGAAACAGCAGAGGTCGAACCAGATGTCTCCCATCACGGATGTCGTGCCGGACTCCATAAGGGACTCGTAAGGCATAACCCAGGCCCAGAAATCCATCAGCGGGCCGAGGATCATAGCCGTATAGACCGTCTTGGCCCCGAATTCCTCTCCTATCAGAAGCCAGGCCAGAACCAGCAGGATGGCATTGATTATGACCACAAAGAGAGACACTTTGATCTGGATGCCGAAGAAAGTCTCACATATTCCGGAAAGGACAATCGAAAGACCGGAGATCGTTCCGATGATCAGCTTGCTCGGAACAAGGAAATAATAGACAGCCGCGGCCGCGACCAACATTCCAAGGGTCATCACCACGACTTCCTTCCAGAATTTCCCGGTGGCTACCAGCCCTGCTACTTTTTGAATTTTTTCGTTCATTTTAGTGTTATACCAAAAACCGGGCGCAAAGTTAGGATTATTTTCCATATTTGGTTCCCTATTTTGACGCTAATTGCCAAAACAGGCGCGAACCAGTTCAGAAATGCTGTAAAGGATATCAGTTAAACAGCCATCAGGGAAGATAACCCATTACCTTGCGAAGCGGCGGACAAGGGTGGCGAGGAGAATGAGGACGGCCATCAAGGTTGAGAGCCGGCCGATAAAGTCACCGTGGATGACAAAGAAAGTCTTCTCATCGCTCAGCCCGACCTTGCCGCACAATGTCTCAGGCTGCCACCAGGACGTTCTGGAGACGATTTCTCCGGATGGATCAATGATCGCGGAGATGCCGGTGTTGGCGCTGCGGGCTATCCAGCGGCGGGTCTCAATAGCACGGAGAGATGAATATGAAAGGTGCTGCTTGTAGCCGGGGGTGTCTCCCCACCAGGCATCGTTGGTGATCACGGTCAGAAGACGGGCACCGTTCCGGACATACCGTGTGCAATATTCACCATAGACAGACTCGTAGCAGATGGCGCAGCCGACAGGGATGGTCTCAGAGACAGCAACATCTCCGGCGGGGATATTCCCATCAGGGAAGTTCTCTCCACCAACAGCCGATGAACCTATCGAATCGGCAGCGTAGGTATATTCATTGAAATGCAGCGGACCGGTCTCTTTCTGGCCGATGCAACGCCCCATCACACCGCCAAGCCAGTCATCGATCTTGCAGAAGAACGCCGGATACGGAGTCATCTCCACCGCCACGACAAGCTTGCTTTTATGGAATATCTCCGGATAGCTGAAGGCGTCCAGCATCAAGGCGGAGTTGTGCGACTCCATCCAGACTCCGTTGCCGGCGCGGCGGGCAGTGTAGGATGGCCTGAGAGCCCTTTTCAGATAGGTCCTCGAAGAGGCTCCCACAAGCAGGTTGGCGTTCGGATGTCCGGCAAGGAACGAGGTGAATCTCTGCACGGTAGCGCTGGAGGAAAGCGAGTTTGTCACAACATCGCCGGTAAATGTCTCCGGAGCCACCAACAGTACGGGAACGCTGTCCGGAATATTCTCAAACTGGCTGATCAGCAGCTCGTTCTGCTCATTCTGTGTCATTCCGCCGAACTTGTTGTACGGGTCGATGTTCGGCTGCGCGATGACAACGTCAAGGGTCTCGTCAGACGGTTCCGGCTTCAGGAACGAAGATACGACAGGAGGGGCTACGAACAGCGCCAAGGTTCCCAGCAAAGCCGCGGACTTCGCCTTGGAATTGAATGTCATCCAACGCCCGCTCGCGAGGGATTCCAGAATGCCGAACACGCTGAGGTTCGCCGCCCAGACGAGAAGCGAGCCGCCGAGCGTCCCGGTATATTCATACCACTGGATCCACCCGGTCGTGCGCGCGAAGGCGTTGCCAAGCACGAGCCAAGGCCAGCTGATCTGCGCGCTGGTGAGGTACCACCGCTCCCAGGCGATCCAGGCGAAGGCGAGGAATATGTAAGGGAGCGCCCCGCTCAGCCATTTTCTGCTCCAACGGAACAGCCCGAAGATGAGCGACATCTGGAAGGCGTTGGCAAGGATGGCGAATATTCCTCCGCCCACCGTCGCGTTGCAGACCCAGAAGGTAGTGGCGGCGTTCCAGAGCACGAAACACAGGTAGTGCCACCAGCAGAACCCTTTCATTTCATCTCCCGTGGCGATGTCCTCGGCCCACAGAAGCGGCACAAAGGCGATCAACGACAACCAACCAGTCCCCGGAACCAGGAACGGAACGCTAAGCAACGCTGACGACAGTACAATCAGCAGAAATATTGTCAGTTTTCTGGACATAATCCACAAAGATATGGAATCCGATTCGATTTTGAAATCCGACGAGCGTTAATTAGAACTTGAATTCCAGTCCGCACGTGACCACAAAGCGGTTGTCGTGCGGGACCTTCACCCCGTCCTTCATCTCATAGCGATGGGTCATTCGCCAGAACGCGTCGATTCGCAGGACTCTGAATATGTTCGTGATTCCGGCCCCCATCTCCACATACGGCCTGTTCAGCTTGCCCATCCTTTCCGGGAACAGCATCACAGAACCGGAATTCCTGTCTGCTATTATCCCGTTGTTCTCCTTCCTGACCGTACCGTACGCCGCCCTCAACGAAGCGACCTCCCTCCATTGCAGCCTCTTCAGAAGCGGGATCTTGCCGAGGAAGAATCCCTTGAAGTTATGCTCCCAGAAGAGCGTGACCCAAAGATCCGACGCGAACTCATAATAGTTCATACAATTGAAGGAATATCTTGAAAATGTGTACGTTCCGTTCCCTTCGTGGATCTTCAGCATAGGGTACGGAACCCTTCCCACAATCGTTCCCGCGTTTATGTCGAACTTGGAGAGTCCGACGGGAGGAATCGGCAGCACGTAGTGGACTGACATCTCGGGACGGAAATAAGTATATTCATTCTTTCCTATTCCTTTCATCGAGGCGATCAGATCCATTGTCACCACCGGGTATTTCGAATATAGGTAATGCTTGTCGAAGGTCGCCCTCGTCACGATCTCATCCTTTGAGAAACGCAGCTGCAGATGCGCCTGGTTGTACCCGACCGAATTGAAGCGGTAGCCTCCCGGCGAGACCATCGGCACGAACACATTGGAGAAGATCCTGCGGCTTTCCAGTGAGAATATCGTGTTGAATCCCTGCGACCACTCCTGCTGCCACGACAGGGAATAGTCGTTCACCATACTCATTTTCTGGCTGTTGGCCTTGGCCAACACGGATGTCATAAGGCTTCCGTTACCATAGACCGACGGTCCTTTGCCCAACTGCATAGCGTCGTGCTTGTATGACAACGCCAGTTTGCTTGTCGGCTGGGTGTTGAACATATATTCAAAGGTGCCTCCGCCCTTGAAGGTATGGTCCTTGAATCCGTAGGCCGCATAGCCCATCAGACGGAACTTCCTGCTGAGCTTGTTCGTGGTGCGCAGGCCAAGCTGCACCCTGTCCCCTTCAAGCTCATTGAAGCTGTACAATGACGAATATGGCCCGAGCCCGACATATTTCAGATTAAGAAAGCCGTTGACGAGCATCTCGGCCAAGGCATAGACATCCTTGTAAAGAGGGACGTTCTTGATCGAATCCACCATATTGTAGATGCCCTGCTCCTTATCGCTCAAAGGGAACGGCCGGGCGCCCTGCCAATATGCCTCGTCATTGTTCATCACATCCTTGCCGGCCTGCACCTGCGAGTTGATGTCATCCTTGTCCTCCTTGAGGGTCGTGACGAAGTCCGGATTGGAATAGTCTATCTGCCTGTTGCCCAGGAAGGAGACCAGCTTGGAGGAATCCCGCATCGTCACGGAGAAGTCAACGTACATCCTGTCCTGCTTGTAGAACCAGGTGGAATCAGGAAGCCTGCGGTTCTCCACATCAATCGTCATATCCCTCACCCAGTTGACGTTGGAGCCTTTCTTAAGCCTCACGTGAATGTCACGCAGAGCATATTCCTCGGCGTCGATGGACATCTCCCCATCGAATGTCGGGGATGACACCCACTTCGAAGGATGGAACCTCACCTTGTAGGTCTTGCGTCCCTCAACCTTAAGGCTGTCAACAAGATAGTAGTTGTAATATGTCGTGCCGACAGATGACAGCGGGGACGGGATCTCTATCTGGAATATGTTGATGTAGTTGTCGTAGAAGTTTGTCTTCACGTACATATTGCCGGTGAACTGTGCCAGCACCGGGTCATTCTCCACACCGGAGATCCTCGTGGCCTTTATGATCTCCCTGTTGGACGGAGGATCCTTGCGGTGATAGTACTTCGATGTTGACTCGGAAATCAGCACCGGCAGATAAGGCTGCCCGGAGACCACCGAGGTGTCCATATAGTCATAGACGAACTTGAAGCTCTTCGGGAGCATCTTCTTGATCATCCGGTTCTCCGGATTGGTCAGGTCCAGCTCCATCTTGGTGTACACGTCGCAGCTGTACCTCGGCCTCCGCTCCGGATTGTTGCGGGCCTTGGCCTCGTCTATCTTCTTAAGGATCGAGCGGATGTAGCTGTCGTCAGGCTTCACCACCGCCGCGCTGAGCTCATCCACGATAGGCTTCAGGATGAACACCACCTCGTTGAAGCTGTGAGGTGTGACCTTCTTGATCTGCTCCTCGTACCCAAGGATGGAGGCGGAAAGCTCCGTGAGGGAATCGACTCTTGTCTCCAGAAAGAAATTGCCGTCAAGGTCGGCCGAGACTCCGACCGTGGAGTTGCGGAAATATATTCCGGCGAAAGGCACACCCTCCCCAGTGGACGCGTCCAGAACACGTCCCTTCACCTTTGTAGCCTGAGCGGAGGCGTCAGTCAGGAAAAGGGTCGTCAGCAGAATGGTCACAGATAGGATTCGTAGAATATGTCTTAAGCCGGATGTCATTTTCAGTCAATCGTCCAATCATCGGATCCTGTCAATCTTCAGCTGCTGGATCTTGTACCGGTCGCCGCAGTTGCTGACAAAGATCGTGACTTCAAAAACTTCTCCTCCGGCGTTAAGATACCCCAAGGCATACTTGGAATTGGACCTGGAAGCCGTGTGGCTGATCTCGAACGAACGGGGAGTGTGGTTGTCAAAGAAGGCTTTCAGGATCTGCTTCGCCTGGTTCTTGCTTGAATCGTTGGTCGTGGACATTATCGTGATCTCCAGGTTGTCCGCGAACCAGGCGGACAGCCTTTCCGCGTCCCCCTGCCCCAGATACTTCGCGATCGGGACAAAGACATCGTAACTGTCGGAGGCGGCATTGGCGCCGACTCCGAAAAGCAAAGCGGAGACCGCTATGAATATCCTTGCGAAAGTCCTCATAACGAAGCGCGTTTAGTTGCAAATACCGAGCCACTTTCTTATTTTTGCACCTATGAAAATCAGCTTGCTTACAGTCGGCAGGACCGACATCGCTTGGGTGCGGGAAGGTTTGGGGACATATTCATCCAGACTCTCCCACTATGTGCCGTTCAGTGTCATCGAGATTCCTGAGCTGAAGAACGTCTCCGCCCTCAGCAAGGCTCAGATCAAAGAGAAGGAGGGCGAGTTGATCCTTAAGAGTGTCAAGCCGTCCGACAGGGTGATCCTTCTTGACGAGCGAGGCAAGGAGTACCGGTCTGTCGAGTTCGCCGGAGAAATCGAGCGGATGATGGCCGGCGGTGGCAAAGATATTGTATTCATCATCGGCGGAGCCTACGGGTTTTCCGATGCGGTCTATGCCAGAAGCGACGGGAAGATGTCCCTCTCAAGGATGACATTCTCGCACCAGATGGTCAGGACCATATTCACGGAACAGCTCTACAGGGCATTCACTATCATAAAAGGGGAACCTTACCATCACGAATGAAAAGAAGGTTTGGCATACGGGACTGCATCATCTGGGGATTTCTGGCGTTCGCCGTCATCCTCCTTGTCTTCTCATTGTCAGTGAACAAGCTCCCCGGCAACACCGAAAGGGCGGCCGCCGAAATCAGCAGGACAGTCAGCAAAAGGATGCATATCCTTGATGAATATATCGGTTCGGCCCTGTCGGCGGACCGGAGGGTATGGGCGGGACAGGATGATGTGCCGGAGGATATGGTCATCTACCGCTACATTGACGACACCCTCCAGTCGTGGAGCAACCAGTTCCCGGTGAGAAATGACGACATCGGTTCCAGAATCGTGTTTCCAAGGCTCTCAAAGCCAAGGGAAAGCCTCTTCTCCCCTCTCGCCGAGGTGACGCGCGAGGTCTCGTTCGTCAATTACGGGCAGAAATGGTATCTCGTCAAGGCCGAGGATCTTGGAGCCAGGAAGGTGATCGCCGGACTTGAGATTGTGGATTCGATGTCGGACAAGAGTCCGAACGGAGTCAACAAAAGGCTTGGGCTCGGGAGGAACTATGCGATCGTGCCGCTGTCGGAAAGCAGCGGATCGGCCGTGACCCTTGACGGCAGGCCTGTGTTCAAGATCATCGCGAACTCAATGGCCGGACGGTCTGTCACGGCACATTCCACTATGATCTGGTTCGCCATCGTGTGCTTTGTCATAGCGTCCCTGCTGCACCTGTCCGAAAAACGGAGCCTCAAGCGGCTGCTGCTTGTCCTGGCCGGCCTTCTGGCCGTGATCACGGCCGCCTATTTCTGGGGCGAGAACATCAAGAACAGCTCCAGGCTGTTCTCCCCTACCGTCTATGCCGACGGCCAGCTGTTCAATTCCCTGGGAGTCGTGCTGATCGCATCGATGCTCATCGTGCTGAGCGTATGCTGCATATTCGTGACCAGAAACGACATCTACAGAAGGATACTCAGGTCACGGCACAGCAAGGGCACACTGTGGACATATGCCATCCTGATTTTCCTGCTGATGGCCGGTGTGCTTGTCTATGTCCACATTATTTTCCGCAGCATCATACTCAACTCCAACATATCCCTTGAGCTGTACAGACTGAATGACCTGAATATATTCAGCCTTATTGTCTATCTGATGCTCACGGGGCTGCTGATGACCATTCCTCTGCTCACCCAGATGCTTATGCCGGCGCTGAAGAAGCTGACGGGCATAAGGCACGATATGTTCTCGGCCGGCGGCCGGGCGGTCACGGCGATAATATTCGCCGCCTATCTGGTGACCGTGGCCGGAACTCTCGGTTTCCGCAAGGAAAAAGACAGGGTGAACGTCTGGGCGAACAGGCTTTCCATAGAAAGGGACATCAGTCTGGAACTGGATCTGAAACGTGTCGAGGACAAGATCGCGACCGATCGGCTGATCGCCGGCCTATCGATCCTAAAGAACAGCAACAGCATCATTCTGAACAGGATAGTCGAAAGTTACCTGTTCAGGGTCGCTCAGGACTACGATGTGATGGTGGATCTTTTCCCGGAAAGCGAGAAAGACCAGAAGGCGTTCGCGTTTTTCACGAAAATGATTTCCGGAGGGACACCGATTTCCGAAGGATCCAGATTCAGGTATATGCGTGACGCCAACGGGCACAGCCTGTACACCGGCAGCTTCGCCTACTATAATTATGGAAGCGGGGTCACGATGATGCTTCTGCGGGTCTCGCCGAAGTCCAACCGTGAGAATAAGGGCTACGCCCGGATCCTGGGATATTCAGCGCCGGGGGACGTGCTCATTCCGGCAAGATATTCATACGCCAAATATTCCAACAAGACGCTTTCCTCCTACAAAGGGAACTATTCCTACCCGACGATTGTGGATTCCGAGCTTGAGGAGGAGATCAACAACGCGGAGGACGGGGTGGTCAGGCTCAATGAATATACCCACTTCGTGAACAGGGTCTCCGACAACGACCTTATCATCGTCTCCAGACCGACCACGGAGGATTCCAATTACTTCGTCGCATTCCTATTCCTGACGCTGATCTTCTATTTCTGCCTTACCCTTCTCACCCTCACCCGCATACATCCGAGAAAGAGGGAAAGGAACTACTACAAGTCCAGGATCAACTCGGCGATGATGCTCGCCCTGATAATGACTCTGATCGCCCTCGCGACCGTCAGCGTGCTGTTCGTGTACAGAAGGAACAACGCCAACCTGAAGTCTTCGATGGCGGACAAGATCAACACGCTTCAGACCCTGCTTCAGGCAAGATGCCGTTTCGCCCAGGATTTCACGGACCTGAACACCCAGGAGGCGGCCAACCTGATCGAGGACATCAGCAACACGATGAAGTCCGACATAACCCTCTACACCACAGGAGGTAAGGAGTTCAGGTCCACCACTCCGGAGGTGTTCGATATGATGCTTCTCGGGACAAGGATGAACCAGAAAGCCTTCGAAAGCATCATATTCAAGAACAAGAGGTACTATATAGGACGGGAGGAGATCGGCTCTAAGCAGACATATTTCCTGTATGCGCCTGTGTTCAACGCGCAGGGCAGGATGATAGCGATTATGTGCTCTCCGTTCACCGACGAGAGTTTCGACTTCAAGTCCGAGGCCGTGCTGCACTCGCTCACCGTGATCACGGTGTTTATGATCCTGCTGCTGCTCGCCAGGTTCATCACTGCCACCGCCGTGGACAAGATGTTCAAGCCGCTCTCGGAGATGGGGCGCAAGATGAACGAGGCCAGCATCAACAATCTTGAATATATCGTCTATGAGAGGGACGACGAGGTCGCGCGTCTTGTCCGCGCCTACAACCTGATGGTTCACGACCTGTACAACTCCACAAAGAAACTGACACAGGCCGAGAGGGACAAGGCTTGGGCGACGATGGCCCGTCAGGTCGCGCACGAGATCAAGAATCCGCTGACCCCTATCAAGCTTCAGATCCAGAGGCTTATCCGTTTGAAGAAGAACGGGAATCCAGTCTGGGCCGACAGGTTCGACGAGATCTCCGAAGAGGTGCTCAGGCAGATCGACCTGCTGGCCGACACCGCAAACGAGTTCTCCACGTTCGCCAAGCTCTACACTGAGGAGCCTGTCGAGATTGATCTGGACAGGCTGCTGAAAGAGGAGATCGATCTTTTCGACAGCAGGGACAACATCAGGTTCTCGTATATGGGGCTTGACAATGCCACAGTGAGCGGGCCGAAGCCTCAGCTTACACGAGTGTTCGTCAACCTCATCAACAACGCCGTGCAAGCCATTGAGAACGCACAGGCGGAGGCTCGCGAGAAAGGAGAGGAGCCGCCTCTCGGCAGGATTGTGGTCTCTCTAAGGCTTTCCGGCAAGGACGGCTATTATGACATCGTGTTCGAGGACAACGGACCAGGGGTCACAGATGAGAACCGGGCCAAGCTGTTCACGCCGAACTTCACGACAAAGAGCAACGGCACCGGTCTCGGACTGTCAATCTGCAGGAATATCCTTGAGAAATGCAACGGCGAGATTTTCTACTCCAAGTCTTTCGCCCTCAAGGGAGCCTGCTTCACTGTCCGCTTCCCGAAGAATTAGGGGGTGCCTGTTACACAGCTGACTGGTCAATGAATATGTCTGCGCCTTCAACGGACTCAGCGTCAGAAGATAAGAAGCAAGGCGCATAGGATCAACGCGCCAGCCAGAATGATGTCAATGAGACGGCCATATTTTTCGGTCAGGCTGTTCAGCCACGAACCGGCCACAAGCCAGACCAGATTAGCCACCGGCCCCGCCAGAACCAACATCACAGCCACCTTGGCAAGCTCCACAAGAGAGCTTGAATATGGCAGCACGAAAGTACTGAGGGCGGTGAAGCAGAACATCCAGACCTTGGCGTTGGTAAGCTCTATGACAAAACCAGTCCAGAACGTGCACGACTTGGCCATCTCGTCCTTTGGCTTGCCGGAACGGATGATGATCATCACCGCAAGGCAGACCATATAGAGAGCTCCGGCGTAGGCAAGCCACTTGGCGTACTGTCCAAGAAAATCTCCAAGATAATGCGTGATCAGAAGGATGGCCGTGTCTATCACGGCGAACCCTCCGAGGAACCCCCACCAGATCCTCATCGCGTTCCGCCTTCCGAAATGGATTCCGGAATGGAACGCGCACAGGTTGGACGGCCCCGGCGTGTAGCCCAGGGCCAGGATATAGAGCAGAAGCGACGGAAGCATCTGATGAGGCATATTCAGAGCTATTTAAGTCTGACTTCTACGAACAGCGGAAGGTGGTCCGAAGCGTGGGTGACATCTCCGTTCCTGAATTCCGTGCAGACCTCGGATTTCAGGACTTTGACCTTGGCGCCGTTGTTCAGAAGCATAATATAGTCTATGCAGGCGACCGGCTTGTCAGACGGGAACGTCGGCTCCAGCTTTGAAAGGATCGTCCAATCCTTAAGCAGAACCTTGAGCGGATTGCTGTCCGGGTACGAATTCAAATCCCCGCACAGGAACACAGGCTTGCCGCTTTCTGAATATTTCGCCTTCAGGGTCTCGCTTATCTGACGGGCCTGATCCGTTCGGGCCGCATCGGAGACGTGGTCAAGATGGGTCGAGGCGAAGACATAGCGCTTTGTCTCAACCACCACACAGACACGAGGTTCGGCGCCGACTCCGATCGGCATATTGATGGCATATTCATCAATCACTTTGTCCTTGGTCACAAGGCCCTCTCCGTATGAGCCGCCCACATAAGGCATCGCCCCGCGGTAGGCATAACGCCATTCATCCCCCAGGCACTCCGCCAAGTGCTTGGTCTGGTACACATTGTGCCTGCGGTTGCAGCTGTCCTGCTCGTTTATGGCCACAGCCTGCGCGCCCTTCTCCCTGATCATCGCGGCCACCTCCGGAGCGCTGTCGTCAGTGTACTTGGAAAACACACCGACATTGTAGGTCATAAGCTTGACGGATGTACATCCGCACGGCAACAGGCAGCACGCCGCCGCCACTAAAAGAATCCGGCTAAAAGACAGTCTCATAACAATAGATGAATTAATACACTAAAATAGTCAGAATATTCCACATCTCCAAATAACGCAAAAGAGACCCGCCGTCGTGGCGGGCCTCCTTTGTAGCCCCAATAGGAATCGAACCTATATTTAAGGTTTAGGAAACCTCCGTTCTATCCGTTGAACTATGGGACCATTAGTTTTCTACCGAAGAGACTACTCCGCGCTCTTCTCGATGATCTGACGTCCTCTGTAGTAACCGCACTCAGGGCAAATGTGATGATACATCACTGTTGCGCCGCAGTTAGGGCAGGTAGCGAGAGTAGGAACCGGAGCGAAGTCATGGGTCCTTCTCTTGTCTCTTCTCTGTTTAGAGACTTTGTGTTTCGGATGTGCCATAGTTAATTATTCTTTAATTTATTATTTCACTTTATCCATCAGATCCTTCAGTGACGCGAACGGCAACGAAGCATCCTTACCTTGGGAATCCTCCCCTTGCTCATCTTCAGAACTCAGATATCTCACGGCATCCGGATTGCATTCTCCTTCCGGATGAACCCTCTGCACTGGAAGCGACAGACAAACATAGTCATAGACTATCTGCCCGAGATCCAGATCCGCGTCAGATTCAGGAAGCCACACAATCTCCCTCTCTCCTTCCTCCGCTTCACTGCTGTCAGCCGGTTCCTGACCGAACTTGACGCTCAGGCGGAACCCAGTCTCTACCGGAAGCCTCAGATCCTCAAGGCATCTGTCGCAAGCCACGGTCACATTCCCGGTGACATCACAGTCAATCCCGATGAAATGTCCTGACTTCTCGGCGGAGACCTCAACGTCCAGATCCGCCGCCAGAATCTCTGAATTCTCAAAATGATCAAAGAACGTCTTCCCTACCCTCCAACGGAATTCCTTCCGTCCTTGGGGCAATCCATTTATAGGAACTGTCAAATTATCCTCCATCGGTCCAGTAAACAGATTTAAGGGTTGCAAAGGTATAAAAAATTTTCCGAATATAAAATCTTTTCGCAAATAGTTTGCCTATTCATCATCTCCGGAGTTGCCGGAACGCTTCCTGTCCATCGGATCAAGAAGGATCTTGCGCATCCTCAGATGGTGCGGAGTCACCTCCACAAGCTCGTCTTCACGAATATATTCAAGCATCTCCTCCAAAGACATCTTCACCGGCGGTGGCAGCACAACCTTCTCGTCAGATCCGGCGGCGCGCACGTTGGTGAGCTTCTTCGTCTTGCAGATGTTGATGTTGAGGTCTCTCTCCCTCGTGTGCTCGCCCACTACCTCACCGCAGTAGATGTCGTCACCCGGGTCGATGAAGAACTTGCCCCTGTCCAGAAGCTTGTTCATTGAATATGCGATCGCGGTTCCCGTCTCAAGGGAAACGAGCGAACCGTTGGTACGGTTCTCGATCTCACCCTTGTAAGGCTGGTACTCCTTGAACCTGTGCGCCATAATGGCCTCGCCCTGGGACGCGGTCAGGAGGTTGCTCCTGAGCCCCATAAGTCCACGGGTAGGAATATCAAAGTTCAGAAGTGTCCTGTCTCCCCTCGGCTCCATATGCAGAAGGGCTCCCTTCCTGCGGGTCGCAAGCTCGATGGCCGCGCCGACGAACTGCTCAGGAACCTCAATCGAGAGATCCTCGATAGGCTCGCAGCGCTGTCCGTTGATGGTCTTGTCCAGCACCTTAGGCTGACCGACCTGAAGCTCGAATCCCTCACGGCGCATCTCCTCGATGAGCACGGACAAGTGGAGCACGCCACGTCCATAGACCACGAATGAGTCCGCATTCAGCCCCGGCTTTACCTTAAGGGCCAGATTCTTCTCAAGTTCCTTGTCAAGACGTTCCTTGATGTGCCTGGAGGTCACGAACTTACCATCTTTCCCGAAGAACGGGGAGTTGTTGATGGTGAAGAGCATACTCATCGTAGGCTCGTCGATGGAGATCGGAGGAAGTGCCTCCGGATTCTCGCTGTCCGCGATCGTGTCACCGATCTCGAAGCCGTCAATGCCCACGACGGCGCAGATGTCTCCGCACTGGACGGTGTCCACATTGGCCTTTCCGAGACCGTCAAACACCATAAGCTGCTTGATCTTATGCTTCTCGACAACGTCATACCTCTTGCAGAGGCTGACCTGCTGGCCTGTCTTGAGCTCGCCGCGGGTAAGCTTGCCGACAGCGATACGCCCGACGTATGGGGAATATTCAAGTGAGGTCACCTGAAGCTGTGGTGTGCCCTCAACTATCTTTGGAGCAGGAATCTCTGCGAGGATGGCATCCAGAAGAGGGGTGATGTCCGATGTCGGGTTCTTCCAGTCATCCGACATCCAGCCCTGCTTGGCGCTGCCGAAGATGGTCTTGAAATCAAGCTGCTCATCGGTGGCGTTCAGGGAGCACATCAGATCGAACACCTCTTCCTGAACCTCGTCGGGACGGCAGTTCGGCTTGTCCACCTTGTTGACGACTACGATAGGCTTCTTGCCCAGCTCAAGGGCTTTCTGAAGCACAAAACGGGTCTGAGGCATACAGCCCTCGAAAGCGTCAACGAGCAGGAGCACGCCGTCCGCCATATTCAGAACCCTTTCCACCTCTCCTCCGAAGTCGCTATGGCCCGGAGTGTCTATAATGTTGATCTTGACACCTTTGTAGGTGACAGACACGTTTTTCGCGAGGATTGTGATACCTCTCTCTCTCTCGATGTCGTTGTTGTCGAGGATCAGCTGGCCCAGATTCTCCGGCTGACGCACCAGATTGGCCTGGTAGATCATCCTGTCCACGAGGGTCGTCTTGCCGTGATCGACGTGCGCTATGAGCGCGATGTTCCTAATGTCTTGCATATACCGTAAAAAAATCTTGCAAAATTACGGATTTTCAACGGAAAACCGAAAAATTGCAGGATTTTTTTCACGAAACGACCGTTACTACCAGTTGTCCGTTCTGAACGGCACCACTGGCAGTCCGCGGCGACCGGTAAGGTTGCCGATCTGGAAATCCCGGAAGCAGTAGCGCACGGCCACCGGAGCGGGAACCTTGTCGCTCTTCACCACAAGATTCTTCCAGCCGGATCCCTTGCGGACCTCCGCAGGATAGAACACCCGATCCTCTCCGGCAACCTCGAATCCGACAATCTCCCTCCAAGGACTGAACCCGTTCTCATCGTTGTAAAACGAGATCTCGATTTCATTCCCTCTTATCGCATAATCCTTGTAACGAGGTCCCTCGAATGGGATATAACTCATACCATAAGCCTGATTCAGAGCCAGATACGACAGACGCTGTCCCACCTCTTTCTTTTTGCAAGGATGGATCTGGTCATATTCATAAGGATAGGCGAGGTCATTCGTGGTGACTATTCCGCTGTTCGGGATCAGCTCCACCGCCTTGTGCTGCGCCTCGCGGATCCTCGCGCCGGAAGTGCCGTCGCCGCCATAGACATAAGGTGCCAGCTCAACCTCGTAGAACGGAAGTTCTCCCTGCCCCCAGAGATCTCTCCAAACCTTCACCATAGCCGCAAGCCTTTCGGCATAGTATTGCGGGAATCCGGCGTTCGTCTCCCCCTGATACCAAATGAATCCTTTCAAGGTATAGTTGCGGATCGGATACAGCATACCGTTGTACATAATAATCGGGCTATGGTAGTGGTACCATCCTCCCGGTTCCCTCTTGGAGGCGTACTGCCCTGAAGGCAAAGTGTTCTCAGGGTATGAATATACCACCTCTTTCGGCAGCCAGCTTTCCACCGCCGAGCCGCCCCAGTTGCAGGACACCAGCCCCACAGGCACATCCAGGACAGAGTTCAGCATCTTAGCGAAATGCCAGCCGACCGCTGTGAACCATCCGGCCGTCTCCGGAGTGCTGACCTGCCAGGTCCCCTGCACGGTGTCCTGAGGGGTCTCCGCGCCTGTCTTCGGGATTTTCACAAGACGGATCTTATCCCTATACCGCCCGGACAACGCCACTTCCTCAAGCGCACCCTCGACCGGACAGGAGCCGAAACCATCCAGCGGCATCTCCATATTCGATTGCCCACCGCACAGCCAGACCTCACCCACCAACACATCAGAAAGAGTGACGCCGCCATCCTTGTCCGCGATGGTTATTGAATATGGGCTATAACCCGCCGCCGGAGTCTTGACGGCGAGTTTCCAGTTGCCCTGCCTGTCAGCCTTCACTGAATATTCCTCAGCGGTCCAGGAGGCTTTCACCAAGACCTTTGAAGACGGTGCGGCCTTGCCCCAAAGATTGGCGTCGGAGTTCTGCTGGAGGACCATATGGTCGCTGAGGATCTGAGGAAGCCACACCTTGGCCTCTGATGTGGCGGCGGTGATGGTTCCCGCCGTGATAACTGTAAGGATTGACTTTAAGATTCTGTGGTTCATTGTCTGATATTTTTTCCCGAAGCCCAGTCGCCGATGGTTTCAAGGCTTCTCTCACAAATATATTAATAATGTCAGAACTTCCGAAGTTTTCTTCGCATATTGGAAAATCAACATCATTATTGGTTATCTTTGTATCATATTTAATTGTATAGTATGGCGAACAAACTTTGGGACAAAGGATTCAAGGAGGACGAGAGGATCGACGCGTTCACGGTGGGGAACGACCGTGAGCTGGATCACGAGCTCGCTCCTTATGACATAATGGGCACGATGGCCCACATCACGATGCTGGAGAGCGTCGGACTTCTCTCCAAAGAGGATCTTGACAAGCTTCTGCCGGTGCTTAGGGAACTATATTCATCCGCCTGCAAGGGAGAGCTTTACGTGGAGGACGATGTGGAGGACATCCACTCGCAGATCGAGCTTATGCTCACGCGCAAGTTGGGGGATGTCGGGAAGAAAGTTCACACGGGGCGTTCCCGCAACGACCAAGTGCTGGTGGACTTGAAACTCTACGCCAGAGCGGAGATCGAGAAGACAGTGCATAAGGTCGAGTCGCTTTTCAGGACGCTTCAGGAGGCCAGCGAGAAATATAAGGACGTGCTGATTCCGGGATATACCCACCTTCAGGTGGCGATGCCATCATCCTTCGGGCTTTGGTTCGGGGCCTACGCCGAGAGCCTTTGCGATGATCTCAGCATAATGAAGGCCGCCTGGGATGTGGTGAATCTCAACCCGTTGGGATCCGCCGCAGGCTACGGATCGTCAGCGCCGCTGAACAGGACTATGACGACGGAACTGCTTGGTTTCGAGGACTTGGACTACAATTCGGTATATGCGCAGATGACCCGGGGGAAGATGGAACGGGCTGTCGCGTTCGCATATTCATCAGTCGCGGAGACCATCGGGCGGCTTGCGATGGACGGTTGCCTGTTTTCCAGCCAGAACTTCGGGTTCATCCATCTTCCGGATGCGCTGACGACCGGTTCCAGCATTATGCCTCACAAGAAGAATCCGGACGTGTTTGAACTGGTGCGGGCACACTGCAACAAGCTTCAAGGTGTGCCGAACACCATCCGCTTCATCACAGGCAACCTGCCGAGCGGGTATTTCCGGGATATGCAGATTCTCAAGGAAGTCTTCTTCCCTATATTCAAAGAAATGAACGACTGCCTTGACATTGTTGAATATGCTGTCCGCGGGATGGAGGTTGTCTCCGATGTGATGGACGATCCGAAGTACAGGCTGGCGTTCAGTGTGGAGGAGGTCAATCATTTGGTGGAGAACGGGGTGCCGTTCAGGGATGCATACCGCCAGGTCGCGGATTCCATCAGACAAGGGACTTTTGAATATCACGGTGAGCTCCATCATACTCACGAAGGGTCTCTCGGGAATCTCTGTACAGAACGCATCGCCGCCAAGATGTCCAGGATCATCGCTGGGTTCGGGTTCGGGAAGGTTCACGCGGCGGTTTCCGCGCTTACTTCGGCTGATTAGTCTCTATAACAATTCGTAGGGGAGGGAATCCAGAGAGCCTCTGTTCTGAATTTTTGTAACGTGAAAAATTCAGGTTAGAGGCTCTCTGGATTTCTGCATTCAACTGCTATTTTCGTTTCCACACGTCTGTCTCTGCTACGGTCACTTCGACAAGCTCAGTGACCAAGAACATAGATTTGCTGCCATAACATCGTCCCAGCAGCCCGATCGCTGAGCGTGTCGAAGCGACAAAAGCACCTATGGATAAGATCACAGATGTAAGCCGTCGAGAAGGGCGATGTAGGTCTCGATACCGCTTGCGATCTCGTCCAGGCGGATATATTCATTGGCGGAATGGGAGCGGGCGGAGTCGCCGGGGCCGATCTTGAGGGTCGGGAAATGGCAGAGGGCCTGGTTGCTGGTGGTTGGGGAGCCGAACGGTTCAAGGCCCAAGGAAAGACCTCTGACAACGGCGGGGTGATCCAACGGAAGATGCGAGCTGCCGATTCTTGTGGAACGTTCCTTGACCTCGCACGAGACAGAGGACTTGATCATCTCCAGAAGTTCCGGATTGGTGTACATACCGTTCGGGCGCACGTCCACCACGAACGTGCATCTGTCCGGCACGACATTGTGCTGGGTCCCGGCGTTGATCTGCGTGACGGACATCTTGACGGAACCAAGGAAGTCCGACACACGGTCGAAACTATGATTTTTGAACCACTGAATATCCTCGATGGCCTTGTAGATGGCGTTGACACCTTCATTTCTGGCAGCGTGGCCGCTCTTCCCGTAGGCCGTACAGTCAAGCACCATCAATCCCCTCTCGGCTACGGCCATCCTCATCCCGGTCGGCTCGCCCATCACCCCGAAATCAATCCGGCCAAGTTCCGGCAGAATCAAGTCAAGGCCACCTTTCCCGCTCACCTCTTCCTCGGCGGTTGCCGAAAAGATCAGCCTGTACGGCTGCTCTTTCTGAATGACTCTTGAATATGTCTCCAGAAGCGCGATAAGGGATCCGCCGTCATCGTTGCTGCCGAGACCGTACAGACATCCGTCCTCAACCTCTGGCGAAAACGGGTCACGGGTGTAGCCTGAGGCCGGTTTCACAGTGTCGATATGGGCGTTAAGCAATATGGTCGGCCTACCGTCAGCCGGGCCGGACTCCATCCACAGATTATTGCCCAACCTCCTGACCGCGAAGCCTTCGGTCAACATCCAACGTTCCAGAAAGTCGGCCACAGCCCCTTCCTCCCTGCTGAAGGAAGGAATCCTGATCATATTCTTCAAAAGATCTATCGTGTCCATAACATACAAATGTACGCAAAAACGATGGTTTTTATGTACATTTGTGGATATGGATTTAGGGACACTTAACAGACAGCAGAGAGAAGCGGTGACCTCTACGGAGGGCCGGGTACGGGTCGTGGCGGGAGCCGGGTCGGGAAAGACCAAGGCGCTCACCTATCGGTATGCGTACATTGTCAATGAGCTTGGCGTGGAACCAGCTAACATTCTGTGCCTTACCTTCACAAACAAGGCGGCGC
>CAVCRL010000035.1:0-18795 GCA_963604455.1 Lachnospiraceae bacterium
GGGTCCGTATGTTGTCGTCCGTGTAGTCGTAATTCTGTTCTATATTCGCCATTTACTTTAATCGCATAATCGTACAAAATTACAAATTTTAGCAAGCATTAAAAAATAAAAATGCTCCACCGGGGCGAACAAATATTGCTGGGCCATTTCCCGGAAATGATGGACTTGAACTTGAAAAAGTACCTATTAAATGGTAAATTTGCCGATGGAAAGGAATTTGCATTCCTTGAATATTATGAAGCGTTTGTTTGAAAGTCTCCTTGATGCGAGGGCTCGTCAAACAATTAAACAGCGTGATTTATGAATATATTCAAGCATATTGCCGCCGCGGTGCTTTTGCTTGTGTCCGCCAGCGGCTTCGTTGCCGCCCAGGGCTCCGGCAAGGACAACACGTTCGGCGGAGTCGTCCAGTTGGACAAGACCGTGCACGATTTCGGGGACATCCTGGTCTCGGACGGCTCGGTGACCGCCACGTTCACTGCCAAGAACGTTGGCGAAAAGCCGTTGCTGATCTACAATGTCGTCTCGTCGTGTGGCTGCACGAATGTGGAATGGACCAGAAAGCCGATCAATCCAGGGGAGACCGGAATCATAAAGGCCACATTCAAGAATGACGAGAAAGGCGGCTACCCGTTCGACAAGTCCCTGACGGCATATTTTTCGGGTTTGAAACAACCTGTCGTCCTGAGACTCAGAGGCGTAACCCACGACAAGCAGCTCTCTTTGGGGGAACTTTATCCGATCCGATTCGGTAATCTGGCCTTCAAGAAGGTTGACATCAAGGGAGGTAATCTTTCCCAGGGACAGCAGAAAAGCGGAACGACTATGGTGGCCAATCTTGGAAGCAAACCGTTGACAGTCAGTTTTACCGATGTCAGTGAAGGACTCTCGGTAAAGGTGAGTCCGAACCCTGTTCCGGCACAGTCCACGGCCAAACTTAGCTACACGGTCTCGGCTGACAGAAACCATTGGGGCAAGAACTATTACTATGCGACTCCGCTGGTGGACGGCCGCCAGTACAAGGCGGTTGTCTCGAAGTCGGCCGAGAAGGAACCTGTCGCGGCCGGAGCTGAGGCCATTGTCGCGGACCCGAATCCGGAACTCGGAGCCGGCAAGAGCCGTATAGGAATATTCACATACACGAAAGAGAATTTCTCTTCGCTCACGGACAAGGAACGTAATGACGGCCCTAATCCGATGGCAGACGAGAGCACATTCTCGTTTGGCAAGGTAAAGGCCGGAACGAAGGTGGAAGGCACATTCCATTTTTCCAATAAAGGCAAGTCTCCTTTCCGAATATATAAGGTGGATTCCGAGAGCTCGCACGTGATGGCTCATCCTTTCGCTGACGTTCCCGCTGGCGGGAAAGGTGACCTGAAAGTGACATTCGACACTAAAGGATTTCTGGCGGGGGAGTGCTTGATAGTCTTGACCTTGACCACGAACTCACCTCTCCGCCCTATCATCAACCTTTATCTCACCGGTTGGGTGACAGCGTAGCAGACTATGATCGTTTCCGTTTTACTTGACGCTTTGCGTGGCGCTGTCCTGATCTCCGGCTTGGTGGTTGTTATGATGATGATCATCGAGTCGTTCAACGTGGAGTCGGACGGCAGGATATTCAGATCCCTCAAGAAATCAGGCTTTGCGCAGGTCTTTGTCTCCGCTTTGCTCGGTTCAGTTCCCGGCTGCGTCGGAGGTTTCGCCGCCGTGTCGCTCTACACGCACAGGATGCTGAGTTTCGGTGCGTTGGTCGCGATGATGATCGCAACGGCCGGGGATGAGTCGTTTATGATGCTGGCGATGTTCCCTGGCAAGGCAGCTCTGCTGTTCCTTATCCTTTTTGTCCTCGCTGTCGTGACGGGACTGCTGATTGACAGATTCTCGTCCGGTGACAAGCCGCTGCCAACCCGTCTTGAGGATTCCTTTGAACTTCACGGAGACGGATGCGAGCATCAGGACGGACATCATCACAAGGAAGGAAGACATTTCGGCAGGACAAGAATATTAATGTTCATCGGGGTCGTGATATTCATAGCAGCCCTTTTGCTTGGATTTTTGGAAGAAGGCGGTGAGGCTGAGGGACTTGCCGTTTTTGACGAGGAGTGGACTTTCTGGCTTTTCGGTGCGCTAAGCCTTGTCGTGCTGGGTGCTCTGCTTTTCGCCTCCGACCACTTCGTCGAGGAACATCTTTGGGAGCATATTGTCCGTAAGCATCTTCCGAGCATTTTCGCCTGGACTTTCGGGGTGCTTCTGGTCATCGGAATCCTGTTCAATTTCATCGACATCTCCGCTTGGATCAGCGACAACACCGCACTGATGATTCTGCTTGCGATTGTGGTCGGCCTGATTCCTGAGTCGGGGCCGCATCTTGTCTTTGTGACTCTGTTCGCCAGCGGTGTCATTCCGTTTCCCGTCCTGCTTGCCAATTCCATAGTGCAGGACGGCCACGCATCCCTCCCTCTTCTGGCCGACAGCAAATCCTCATTCTTCAAGGCAAAAGCGATAAAAGTCGGAATCGCCCTCGTCGTTTTTGTGATATGGGGTTTGATATTGTGATTTTTAAGATTTATATTTGCATAATGTTTCCGGCTATCCGGAGGCAGACAAAAGGAAAACAATTTTATTTTAGTGAATTATGGCTTACAAGATTTCAGAAACTGATTGCGTAGCTTGCGGAACTTGCGCAGGCGAGTGCCCTCAGGGTGCTATCCACGAGGGTGACGTTTACACCATCGATCCAAACGCCTGCATCGACTGCGGCACTTGCGCTGACGCCTGCCCGATGGGCGCCATCCACCCGGCTGAGTAATCAGACGTCACAGGATTTCAGGAGGAGGACGACTAAAATCTTGTCGTCCTCTTTTTTGTACGTACTTCTAGGAAACTCAATCGTTATCGATTTGATTCTTTTTCAAGTGTGCGCTGTTTCTCGCACCTTTATCAGTTTTGTGGAAAAGAAACATACGGCATAAAGCCTTTCTGTGTACCAAGCGGACCAAGGCACGCCTTTGGTACAAGAAACACACTTTGGGTGTACCAAATGAGCCAAGACTTACGATTGGTACAGGAAACACATTCCTGATGCACCAATCAGGGCAAGAATGATATCAAGTCCGAGGCAGGGAAGAAAATTGTAAATGAACAATGGGCGCAAAGTCAGATCCTGTTTTACGTAATTGGGCACTCAATTTAGCAGTTAGCCGAGATGATGCCAAGCAGCTCAGTGACCTCTAGATGCAATCATTTTAGTGTCAAAAGGTTGAAAATATTGTATAAAGTGCGTTTTTTATGACAATGTTAACTAATTGAAAGCCCTTTTGATATTTTTTATTTGTAAAATCATTATATTGCATCATAAACTTTGGTGCGGCAGAACATTTCTGCCAATCTAAGGTATGTACACACATAACTAAAGCTGTAACAGAATGCGAATTAATCTGACCATATCTTCTAATACCACTCCAGTACCGTTTGATTATCAGCAGAAACTTGTCGGTACGATTCATAAATGGATAGGTGAAAATGATATTCATAACAAACTTTCGTTATATTCGTTTTCCTGGCTGAAAGGCGGTATGAAAAGGGGTGATTCATTATCATTTCCGAAAGGGACATCTTTATTCATCAGTTTTTACGACTCTGATGTTATTAGGCGGATAATATGCTCTATAAGAGATTATCCGGAAATGTTCTGTGGAATGTATGTAACGGACATAACCATTGAGGAAGACCCTGATTTGTCATCGCGCATCGAGTTTTACTGCGGCAGTCCTGTCTTCATCAAGAGAAAACTGGAAACCGGTGAAATAAAACAGTATGTGTATGATGATGAGCAGACAGGAGCGCTTATGAAAGAGACACTTATTTCCAAGATGAGGTCTGCCGGGCTTGAAGAAGATCCAACTTTAGACATCAGATTTGACACGTCGTTCACCGGGAAAAAGACAAAACTCGTGAGATATCACGGCATCAGTAACAAGGCAAGTTTATGTCCAATCATAATCAACGGAAAGCCGGAGACAAAGCTGTTCGTATGGAATGTAGGGGTAGGAAGTTGCACAGGAATCGGTTTTGGCTCAATATATTAAAAATTAATGAATATGTATGTTGTCACCTATAGAGGAAGTTTCGGATTCGTAAAGCCGTGGACAGCGGTACGTGATGGTGAAACGTTCAGCCAGCAGTTTCTTACGCCATCAATAATAGAGGGAATAGAAAAGAAACTTTTCCCGGAACTGCTTGGAAAACAGGGAATCCATAAGGTCATCAGACATAAGCTTTCCTATGAGGCATTGTCTTCTCAGCAGGAGGTGGTGCAGACAAGGGGCTTCGAATGTAAGAATAACATTTCATCCAGGCCACGTTCTGTGATCAAACGGTCTGTTATGCAGAATCCGGTTCTGCATCTGGCATTTTTATCCAGAGAGGATGCGGAAGTCGCTTCTATGCAGCATATATGCCTTTGCCGGAACGAGGATGTGATGCTTCCTGATAGTGAAATCATTGAAATGACAGAGGATGAATTTGGAACCCTTCGTGGCTTTGAACTCAGGTTTGGAGAATCTAAGCAGTCTTTTCTTGTCGGCTATAATAGATATGGCGGAAGTGCTTCGATGTACGGATGGATTGAATATGACGGTCAGTCGTTATTGTGATCTGTTATGAGTGAGCATTATGAAATTCTCGCCAAGAGTGATGATGGCGGACGGACTACCTTGTTCAAGCATCTGAATGATGTTTCGGATATTGCTGTCACTGTGGCAAGGAATGTCGGTCTGGATGTCGTAATCGCCAGAGAGGGGGCTTTGCTTCACGACATCGGAAAGGCCAGTCCTGTGTTCCAGAAGTCCCTTTTCGGAAATTCCGGGCTCGCTCCCGGCCACGTCTTCCGTCACGAGATAGCTTCATTGTTCTTCATATCTCTTGTGAAAGAAAAGCATCGTGATGCTGTAATCGATATGATTGTCGCACACCATAAGTCGGTGTATAAGGATATACGTGGACTGGGCTTGTTGGATCTTGAAGATGAGAATGATAATACTTTTGCCGACCATTCTGCCGGTTTTGAAGAGTGGTGCGGTGCGGCATTGGACATCCTGGAGGCTTTGGAACTTGACGTGAGGCCTGTTTCAATAGAAGAGGCTAAGGCGAATTATGAATATGCCGTGGACTATTGCTGCCGGAAAAATAGAGGTTGCTCAATGTGGAGAGGCCTTCTGATGGCTGCTGATCATATGGCATCTTCTTTTTACGGTTCTATGCGTCCGCCTTCTGACAAGATATTCATAAAGCCGGATCTGCATTTTTATGATCGTCGTAATACGCTTTATCCGTTGTCGCTTATATGCGGCAATTCTTTAAGGAGACACACGATTGTTACCGCGCCTACTGGTGCCGGCAAGACAGATTTCCTTCTGAGACGCTGTCGGGGGCGAGTTTTCTATACACTTCCGTTCCAGGCCTCCATAAATGCGATGTATGACAGAATAAAGAAAGATTTGTCAGGCACTGATGCACAGGTGTATCTGCTTCATTCCGCGTCAAACCTCAAGTTAAGGGATGGCTCACCTGAGGAAATCATAATGCAGCGTCACGTGGGAGCCTCTGTGAAAGTGATGACTCCGCATCAGATGGCTTCAGTGGCTTTCGGCATAAAAGGGTATGAGGCGATGGCATTGGATCTGGAGGGATGTGATGTCATTCTTGATGAGATTCACACATATTCAGATACCATTCAGGCGATTGTCCTCAAAATAGTAGAGATTCTGGTTGCATTGAACTGTCGTGTGCACATCGGCACAGCCACGATGCCGTCTGCATTGTACTCCAGAATCATTGAATTGCTAGGAGGTTTTGATGACGTATATGAAGTTAAGCTTGAGGATTCTATACTTGAAACATTTAATAGACACGTAGTATTTAAGATTGATCGGAACTCCATCGACGAAATTATCGAAAGGGCGATGAGAGACAACCTTAAGGTCCTTATTGTATGCAATCAAGTAAAGAGGGCACAGGATATGTTTGAATTTATATCCGAGACTTATCCTGAAGTGAGGAAGATGCTTATACACAGCCATTTCAAGAGGAAAGACCGGAATCGTCTTGAGACTGAACTGAAAGATCGGTTCAACGCTATTTACGATAGTCCGTGCATTGTTGTGGCAACTCAGGTGGTTGAGGTCAGTCTGGATATCAGCTTCGATATGATGATCACGGAATGCGCACCTATAGACGCATTGATCCAGCGCTTTGGAAGGGTGAACAGAAAAAGGACTCCTGAAATCATCGGACATTATAAACCTGTGTATGTGCTTGCCCCTCCAGACGACGATAAGGAAGCCCTTCCATACTGCATAGACATTCTGAAGAGAACATATTCAGTGCTTCCAGATGGTGGGAAAGTGCTGCGGGAAGCAGATGTGCAGCGGATGATTGACAGTGTTTATACTGAAGCCTCGTTCAAGAACATTGACTATACCGGAATCGCTTTCAAGGATGGAGACTGGCAATTGAAGGAACTGTGCAATAACCCTAAATCAGCCTTGTTGGAGACATTGGACATCAACTCCGCCGTGTGCATAACAGAACTTGATAAGGAACGATATCTTACAGGAAGTATGTTGGAACGGTCGGAGATGGAAATTCCTGTAAGTTACAATTCGATTGCGTACAGGAATCTAGACCAATTGGATTCAGGGCTTAGGCCGTTCGTCGTTCCGGACAACAGTTATGATGACGAGAAAGGCCTTATGATGGATTTGTGCAAGCGGGAATATTATAAATCTTTTGAAATCCTATAGAATATGATAGCATCGGTGATTGGGAAAATATTCATTAAAGCTTATAATGAGAAGTATGGGACAGATTATGATGCCCGAAGATTTTTCATTGAAGTCTTTTATCCTCTTTTCTTCGACCAGAGAAAGTATATGATGACGGCTGGCAATTCGCCGTTGGAGAATCCTAAATTGAGTTGGGATGATATGATTTTGGGAAAGAAACCGTTTGAAACACCAGAACAAAGGCGTGATAGATATGACAAGCTTTTGTCTAAAATCGAAGAGAATGAGGCTGAAGCAAGCATTGCTAGAGGATATTATTCGCTTGATGTCAATGCTACTACATCAGGTCAGGTAACTGATCTCCATCTTCCGATATCGAAAGAAGATGTGTTCGCATCCTGGATAGGTGATGCTCTCGGTGTCGGTGTGCAGGGAGGGTTGACTATCTTGTTTAATGACAGGAGAATATTGTTGGATATATTCGATGGCTGGAAGTTATACCGTGAGGCTCTCAACAGCACAAATATGCTTAAGGGAAATCAGATCAACACTTGGAACGGGCAGTGGCTTTCACATTATTATGACAGCAGAGTCTATTCTCCGGAATCTCCGATGGCAGGTTTCAATCCATTTGTCACCGGCACAAACGGGGTGCTGAGCATCGAGACTATATCCTGGACGAAAGTCCTTATTGGTATTGCAAAGAAATATACTTCATTGCAGGTTCTCGGTTATGTGTACAGTATCGGACAAACGAATGTTACGGTGGGTTTTATTCCGTTCAATCTGGATCAGATACGTAAGCCGGGTATGCTTTACAGAAAATACTTCGGAATGGACAATGGACGAAACGCTGAGAGTCTGTGGGGAACGGAGTATGGTTTCCGAGTATCGTGTAGTAAAGGTACGATCGGAATCCGGGCGATGGAACCGAAAGGACTGAAGCCTTATGTCGAAATAGGTAATGTGCCGAAGAAGCCTCGGGAAGAACAAATAGTAAATTATAATGCATATAAAATTTGGATATTAGCTATGCTGAACAATGAATCTTTATGGGGCCTGTCCCTGCAACTGGCAGAATTGCTTAATGTCAATTCCCATGACCCTGAAAAATCGATTAGCACCAAGCGCAATAACCTCGTCGAGAGTGTGCTTGAGTCGTGCGGCAAGAAACAGTTTGTCTCTGCTGTGACGGAACTTGCGCCTTATGTGGAGGACAAGGAAGCGCTCAGGTCCATCGTTAAGGAAATACACGAGATGCCGAATGACAATGTTCCGTATTTCCTTACACTTGTGAGATTCCAGTATGTTACTACAGAACATAAATTGACAATAAAACTATAATGTTATGGAACAGAATCCCTTTATTTACCTTCGTGGTCTGAAGCATGCTGCATTTACGGTGTTCTGTGTGGCAGACGGCCAGAAATCATACTATGATCCTCAGTTCGGTGTTTATGCGCCATACTCAAGCGGTCAGCAGGTGAAACGCTCGATTATGGACAAGATTGTCGAGACGCTGAATGTAAAACCGGCTCCGGTGTCATTCTATCTTGATGTGAACAAAAAAGGTGAATTGAAAGAAGGTGAGGTCTTGTCAAAATGCGATCCTGAATATGTTGATCAGTTGATTGGTGGATGGATGAGGGCACTTAAAAGTGGCTCCAAAAGAACATTGAAGAGAAGGAGTCCACTGAGCATTTCCGCAATGACTCCGCTGCATCCATTGCTGGCCTCACTTCCAAAGGAGGATGTATCTTTTGACCGCTCCGACAAGCCTGAGATGCATCAAGTTGTGGTACGTGACGCCAACGGAAAACCTTTGACAGAGGAACAAATAAGTGAATTACTTTCTGGAAAAGACAGAAGTGTGTACAGAAAATGGATTCAGGGAAACAAGAGAGCCACAGGCCTGTTCGTATATGATGTGGCCATTGATCTCAGAAGGCTTTTCACAGTGGCTACCAATCAGCTCGAACCTGAAATCACTCCGGACACGATCAAGAAACTAAAAGATGACGGTTGGAAGACGGTTCGGACAGTTTTCGGTGAAGCTCTGCTTATGCCGGAAGCGAGACGTAATGAGATTATCCCTGCCATTGCCGATGCCTTGATAGATTGGCGAGTCACATCCAATCAGTCGAGGACGTTCAGCCTGATGGAGACACTTGCGGTGGCGATTAGTGACAATGCCAATTCTTTGGCTGCTGCAATCCGTGCCAAGATGGTGGATGACAGCGGGGACAAACCTAAGGTAAAACCTGTTGTGGATGAGAATGCCGGAGCCAAGACATTTGTGGCTCTGCCTTGTGCGAATTATGTTGTCACTGAGTCTGAGAATAAGGATGCATTGGAGAATGCCAAGAAGGAACTGATTGACAGAATGAAGTCATTTGATTACGAGAATCAGATTTAGCATATTCTGGTAGCATTCTATGAGAGTGACTGGAACCCAGTTCAATTATTACCATATCTGCCGGCGGAAACTTTGGCTATTTTCCGCCGGTATAAATATGGAGCAAGAGTCAGATTTGGTTTATGAGGGCAGACTTATTCACGAGTCAAGTTACCCTCAGCGATCGTCCAAATACGAAGAAATTGAGATTGATGGGATCAAGGTGGATTACTATGATGCCAGAAGTAAGGTCATACACGAAATAAAGAAATCTGCCAAGATGGAGAGCGCCCACGAATGGCAGTTGAAATATTATATGTATGTCTTTGAACAGCACGGTATTATTGATGTGAAAGGACTTCTTGAATATCCGCTTCTTCATAAGACGAAGGCAGTTTTGCTTACAGACATTGACCGGGAAGAAATTGTTTCAATGCTGGAAGAAATAGTCAATGTCGTGGCGTTGCCAGACTGCCCACCAGCAGAGAAAAAAAGTGTATGTCGGAACTGCAGCTATTATGAGTTCTGTAATGTCCGTGAAACTGACGATAACCAATGAAGAGAAGTTTCTATTTGTTTAATCCAGGAATACTTGAACGTAAGGACAATACTCTTAAGTTCACTCCGGTAAGTGTTGATGACGGAGGTTCTGAAATATGTCAGACTCCGAGGTATATTCCGATCGAGGATGTCGAAGAGATCTATATCTTCGGTAGTCTCAGGGCTAACAGTGCAATGTTAAATTTCCTCGGTCAATGCGGCGTACCTGTGCACTTTTTCGATTACTATGAAAATTATACTGGTAGCTTTATGCCTCGCGACGGGCTCTTGTCCGGTCGGGTGCTTATGGCTCAGGCGGCGGCTTGCCAGAATAAGAAGAAGCGACTTCAACTGGCACGGAAATTTATAGAAGGGGCCTCTTGGAATATGCTTATGAACTTGAACTATTACAATAGACGCGGAAAGGATTTGAATGCTATTATTGATGCCATACGTGCTCTTGGGACAAATCTTCAACAGACTGCAGATATTGATGAGGTTATGGGAATAGAGGGAAATATCAGGCAACTCTACTATTCTGCGTTTGACGTGATTTTGGATGATTATGAAATGGGGGCACGTACAAAACAGCCTCCGGAAAATGAGGTGAATGCTTTGATATCTTTTGGTAATATGATGTGCTATACCGAGACGTTGAAGGCAGTATACAACACACAGTTGAATCCCACGATCAGTTTCCTTCATTCTCCTGGTGACAGGCGCTATTCATTGTGTCTTGATGTGTCGGAAGTCTTCAAACCGATTATCGTTGACCGTGTGATTTTCAAGGTCCTCAACAAACGTATTATAGGTAAGTCCGACTTTGATAGGAAACTTAATAAATGTGTTTTAAATGAATCGGGGAAGAAGTCTTTTGTCAAAGCTATGGAGGAACGGTATAATGAGACGTTCCAGCATCGTGCGCTTGGACGCAATGTCAGTTTCAAGCATCTTATAAAGCTCGAGTGTTATAAGCTGGTCAAGGATATAATGGGATTGGAAGAATACAAACCATTTAAGATGTATTGGTAGGATGTACGTCATATTAGTTTACGATGTGGGAGAGACGCGTGTCGGCAAGATGTTGAGATTATGCCGCCGTTATCTTTCCTGGATTCAGAATTCCGTTCTTGAAGGAAACTTGTCAAAAGCTCAATTGCGTGAGTTAAAAATGCAGATTGATGATATCATTGATAAAGATGAGGATAGCGTAATATTGTTCTCATCTCGTCTGGAGTATTCTATGGACAAGGAGATTCTCGGAAAAGAGCGTATGTCAGTAGATAATTTTCTATAGCCGATGTTGTCGATGTCCAATCATTGACAACAATTCTGCTTATTGGAATTAGAGTAACAGCTCTTTGATAATATTGTAGCTAGTTAAAATAACGTTGTCGTAATTCGGTCGGAAATCTATTTTTACCCATCGACAAGTTTTTGCCGATTTTTTGTCGTATCTTTGCCTTTGTAACCTAATGATTCACAAATACTACTTATATTTATGGCGACGGGTTCTAATCGTACCTTAGTGGAATTGAAATATGAGGCCCAGTTTCTTACCGTCGAGTTGCCCAGGCGTTCTAATCGTACCTTAGTGGAATTGAAATGTCGCATTGGGTTCTTTTATGGTAACCGTTATCGGTTCTAATCGTACCTTAGTGGAATTGAAATCCGCTTGGGAGCAGTGGCGTAGCCCTTGGTGATGATCGTTCTAATCGTACCTTAGTGGAATTGAAATAAACGAAAAGGAGGTGTGCAACAATGGACGCAAACCGTTCTAATCGTACCTTAGTGGAATTGAAATATACTGTCGACCGTATCCGGCCGGGTGACGAAACGGTGTTCTAATCGTACCTTAGTGGAATTGAAATACCTACAATATGTATCGTTGGCTTGCTTATATGCGTTCTAATCGTACCTTAGTGGAATTGAAATTAATCTTACTATCTAGTTCTGCATTATCAGCAGAAGGTTCTAATCGTACCTTAGTGGAATTGAAATAAATAATGGCCCGAAAATGTGATATAAGAGAAGTTTCGTTCTAATCGTACCTTAGTGGAATTGAAATTACGAATTTGCGACCATACGGGAAGTACGAGCATTGTTCTAATCGTACCTTAGTGGAATTGAAATTTCTCTCTCTCAGCGTGAGAAAGATGTAGTTCTTTACGTTCTAATCGTACCTTAGTGGAATTGAAATTAGCAAGACTGTTAGCAAGTTCCAAGGCATCAGCTGTTCTAATCGTACCTTAGTGGAATTGAAATTCGTTCGATGTCCCGGAATGGCTCAGGTCGATAGGTTCTAATCGTACCTTAGTGGAATTGAAATCGGGGATAGATCTTGAGGCGTCGAAGGACGATCTGGGTTCTAATCGTACCTTAGTGGAATTGAAATGACCAAGGCGACCCCGATCACCGACGACGAGCTCTACGTTCTAATCGTACCTTAGTGGAATTGAAATTTCTGGAACGAAGCCATAACCGTGAACGCTTTTTGTTCTAATCGTACCTTAGTGGAATTGAAATTAAATTTTCTTTTTATTATTTGAGTTATCAATATGTTCTAATCGTACCTTAGTGGAATTGAAATAGGTGGACGCGCTCTGGGAGGCGCGGCTGGAGGGGTTCTAATCGTACCTTAGTGGAATTGAAATAACATCCTTTTTTGCGTGCTCCAAGGACATTCTTGTTCTAATCGTACCTTAGTGGAATTGAAATTACGAATTTGCGACCATACGGGAAGTACGAGCATTGTTCTAATCGTACCTTAGTGGAATTGAAATGTCGGCCTTGACGGATATGGCCCTCTCAGTCATAGCCGTTCTAATCGTACCTTAGTGGAATTGAAATCAAGGTGATACGAGGAGGCCGTCAGGGCTACCTCAAAGTTCTAATCGTACCTTAGTGGAATTGAAATCGAGATGACGATGAGACAAAGATATGGAGACTAAGTTCTAATCGTACCTTAGTGGAATTGAAATTAGAGGGCAAGGAGGGGATGGAGTGCCTGAGGGGGTTCTAATCGTACCTTAGTGGAATTGAAATTCAGTTGTCGGACATCCTGACACCGCAAAGGTTTGTTCTAATCGTACCTTAGTGGAATTGAAATATCATAAAATCTACGATGACTGGTATCGTGATTCGTTCTAATCGTACCTTAGTGGAATTGAAATTAGTATTAGCGTCAACACCTACATTAGCAAGTTCGGGTTCTAATCGTACCTTAGTGGAATTGAAATGCGAGAAGGAGCTTGAGGCCAAAGTGAAGGAGACCGGTTCTAATCGTACCTTAGTGGAATTGAAATCTGGTGCGTCCGGAAGGGGCGGCAAGGCTGACCGGCGTTCTAATCGTACCTTAGTGGAATTGAAATAACATCTTGTGGGCCTCGGTAACCTTGGCGCCGCAGTGTTCTAATCGTACCTTAGTGGAATTGAAATGAAGTGATGATGGAGAGGCGGTAGTCAGCCGTGCCAACGTTCTAATCGTACCTTAGTGGAATTGAAATATTGATGTTTCTGACCTTGATTGCCTTGATACTGAGTTCTAATCGTACCTTAGTGGAATTGAAATAGGAGATCGGAGTTGAGGTATCAGAATCAATAGATGGTTCTAATCGTACCTTAGTGGAATTGAAATGGAGAATAAATATTACACCACATCATTCAGGTTCGGTGTTCTAATCGTACCTTAGTGGAATTGAAATAGAGTCGACAGGGCGACCGCCGGAAGACTGCCAATGTTCTAATCGTACCTTAGTGGAATTGAAATTTCATAACGTTCAATTTTCCGCAATGATAAGTACTAGTTCTAATCGTACCTTAGTGGAATTGAAATAATACATTGTCGTCCATATACATACGCAAACCAGGTTCTAATCGTACTTTAGTGGAATTGAAATGGAATAAGGAGGTCGGTCATAACGGGCACGAGTTGGTTCTAATCGTACCTTAGTGGAATTGAAATAAAGAAGAATCAGTAAAAAATTAAGAAGACTATGGGTTCTAATCGTACCTTAGTGGAATTGAAATCGGGGATGTCATCCCGCACCTCATCTTTTTTCTCCTGTTCTAATCGTACCTTAGTGGAATTGAAATAACCTCCGGAACTCTGGCCGTACACGTTCGATGTTGGTTCTAATCGTACCTTAGTGGAATTGAAATTTGAAGAGCGTCACCGTCTCCGGTATCACGATGGGTTCTAATCGTACCTTAGTGGAATTGAAATGTTGCATTTGCTTTCTTCTCAGCGGTATCTGCGTGTTCTAATCGTACCTTAGTGGAATTGAAATAGAAAATCAGCAAGAGAGCCGGGAGCAAAGATCTCGTTCTAATCGTACCTTAGTGGAATTGAAATAGTGTAGGGATAGAGTATGCAGGAAGCGTACTAAGTTCTAATCGTACCTTAGTGGAATTGAAATCGTGTGAGAATGATGATTGCTCGCTTGATGATGTCGTTCTAATCGTACCTTAGTGGAATTGAAATGATATGGCCATTCCTGCACCTACGGAAATACTCATAGTTCTAATCGTACCTTAGTGGAATTGAAATAAATAACACGTACGTGTGTATTAATATATTTTACGTTCTAATCGTACCTTAGTGGAATTGAAATCAGGGTGTAGGCGAGAACTCGCTTATAGACAAGTTTGTTCTAATCGTACCTTAGTGGAATTGAAATAGCGTTGTCGTACACCACGAGGCCGGAGGCCGTGGGTTCTAATCGTACCTTAGTGGAATTGAAATGACTTTGTCCGAATCCGTCTCGTAAGGGACGAGGGTTCTAATCGTACCTTAGTGGAATTGAAATAGGCGCTTGAAGCGCTCAAGGATGTTGACGAGAACTGTTCTAATCGTACCTTAGTGGAATTGAAATCCGTCACGGCCGTGCCGTCAAGGGTGGTCACGGCCGTTCTAATCGTACCTTAGTGGAATTGAAATGACAGGAGGTCTCCCCCGAGTCGTAGGCCGCCTTCAGTTCTAATCGTACCTTAGTGGAATTGAAATTATTGTTGTCTGTTTTTTCTATTCAACGAACTCGGTTCTAATCGTACCTTAGTGGAATTGAAATGAAGAGGACGATATATTCACAATATACGTCTAAAAGTTCTAATCGTACCTTAGTGGAATTGAAATAGGCGAAGATGTCGAGGGACGGCAACTTCTACGCGTTCTAATCGTACCTTAGTGGAATTGAAATCAGGGTATATTCGACAAACTGGATGGTCTGATGCTCGTTCTAATCGTACCTTAGTGGAATTGAAATCGAATTAAGGGTGATATGAGAGAGATTGACGAGAGGGTTCTAATCGTACCTTAGTGGAATTGAAATGGGGTTTCTGGTCAGGAGGATGACAAAAAAAAAGAGGTTCTAATCGTACCTTAGTGGAATTGAAATAGGTTCGTGTCGTACGACACTTTCAGGCACTCAAGTTCTAATCGTACCTTAGTGGAATTGAAATTGCTGAACAATGAGGCGAATAGGAAACGATATACGTTCTAATCGTACCTTAGTGGAATTGAAATTCATACGCAGCTTTTCGTCACACACGGGGCATCTGGTGTTCTAATCGTACCTTAGTGGAATTGAAATTACGAGGTGCATGTCGTAAACGAGAACGGCGACGGTTCTAATCGTACCTTAGTGGAATTGAAATACGACTGGATTATGACGGTCGAGTATGAGTGCTCGGTTCTAATCGTACCTTAGTGGAATTGAAATGACGTGTCCGGCATCCTCTCCTCCGAGGAGACCGACGTTCTAATCGTACCTTAGTGGAATTGAAATAACGAGAACGACTAACTATTAACAGGCTGCGCTACCGTTCTAATCGTACCTTAGTGGAATTGAAATGCGTACACGGCGAAGGAGGTGGGGGCGCTCCCGGACGTTCTAATCGTACCTTAGTGGAATTGAAATAAATCAAGGAATTGGTGGAATTCGTCAAGACCAACAGTTCTAATCGTACCTTAGTGGAATTGAAATTGTAGTGCACCTGCGACTGGCTCAGGGAGGCCCCGGTTCTAATCGTACCTTAGTGGAATTGAAATTCGATACGACAGGCTCGTCCGCCAGCGGTGGCGTGAGTTCTAATCGTACCTTAGTGGAATTGAAATCCTACAGCGCCACGTTCGACAATGACGGCGCGCCGGTTCTAATCGTACCTTAGTGGAATTGAAATCTCGATGTCCCTGACGGTCACGCCCCTCCTGAACCGTTCTAATCGTACCTTAGTGGAATTGAAATGACATCAGGAGGTTATCTGGAGTTGTCGGTTCTGGGTTCTAATCGTACCTTAGTGGAATTGAAATCGGGGACACGGGCAGGAAAACGCGCCCGCCCGTCTGTTCTAATCGTACCTTAGTGGAATTGAAATACAACAGCTCGAACGACAGGAGCTGGGAGAGGGAGAGTTCTAATCGTACCTTAGTGGAATTGAAATGGGTTGATAGAAGATGATTGGCATAAGCCATTGCAGGGTTCTAATCGTACCTTAGTGGAATTGAAATATTGTATCCTGCTTATTTGTGACATTCACGGTAGTGTTCTAATCGTACCTTAGTGGAATTGAAATTCAACGTGGTCGTTGGTGTAGAACTGGCTCACAATCGTTCTAATCGTACCTTAGTGGAATTGAAATATTAAATTTTACAAATATGGAGAATAAAAGGTTCATGTTCTAATCGTACCTTAGTGGAATTGAAATTCAGATAGCCGCTGTCGTTCTCCAGCTCGGAGACCGTTCTAATCGTACCTTAGTGGAATTGAAATACATTATTTTGAAAAGTTCAACATAAAAAAGTAAGTTCTAATCGTACCTTAGTGGAATTGAAATGGTCGATCTCCAGGCGGAGGTCACCTCCTACAAGGGTTCTAATCGTACCTTAGTGGAATTGAAATTAGGAGGAGAACACGATGTTCCTGTCCCCTCTCTGGTTCTAATCGTACCTTAGTGGAATTGAAATAGGCGGAGGGCGAGGTGCAGGCGTATGTGCAGGCCGGTTCTAATCGTACCTTAGTGGAATTGAAATATATGCAAGTGTCCTGATTCATCCTGCCAACGAGGTTCTAATCGTACCTTAGTGGAATTGAAATATTGACGGCCGGGGCGCGGCCTTATGACTGTTCCCAGTTCTAATCGTACCTTAGTGGAATTGAAATTTTGAAGAACACGATTGGCAGCAAGGCTATAATCTTGTTCTAATCGTACCTTAGTGGAATTGAAATCATAGACAGCATATTCACCAGAACGCAGGGAATCGAGTTCTAATCGTACCTTAGTGGAATTGAAATGATCCAGGAGGAGCAGGGGGCGGCTTTGGAGCGGCAGGTTCTAATCGTACCTTAGTGGAATTGAAATATATCTTAATACCTTGCAGCCGAACTCGTTGATGGTTCTAATCGTACCTTAGTGGAATTGAAATGAATGACAATCAACGAGAACAGACTCACGGAACTTGTTCTAATCGTACCTTAGTGGAATTGAAATAGGAGGAGAACGCCCGGATGCTGGCCGACAACCCGTTCTAATCGTACCTTAGTGGAATTGAAATCGAGTTCGGGCACGTCCGGCAGTCGAGGATGCTCGTTCTAATCGTACCTTAGTGGAATTGAAATTCAGGAAGGAGCCGTCGGGATTCCTGACGGGCTCCCGTTCTAATCGTACCTTAGTGGAATTGAAATTCAATCGGATAGACCGCCTCGAACTCTTGAATATTCCGTTCTAATCGTACCTTAGTGGAATTGAAATAAGAACACACAGTTCTTCAGGTTTCCCAAACCGAGCTCTAATCGTACCTTAGTGGAATTGAAATATATCTATACTCAACCTTCTACGGTTAAGGGTAAGTTCTAATCGTACCTTAGTGGAATTGAAATGAAGTATAAGATGACTTACCTAACCAATTGTAAAGGTTCTAATCGTACCTTAGTGGAATTGAAATAGCGTCAGACAATGGACTGGAATGCCGTTCAAGCGGTTCTAATCGTACCTTAGTGGAATTGAAATATGTTTAGTTGTATTTTACCTGATGGAGCCGAATTGTTCTAATCGTACCTTAGTGGAATTGAAATAGTGGAGGGAGAAGCGGCCGCTGGACGAGAGGATGTTCTAATCGTACCTTAGTGGAATTGAAATATGACACCGGTGCCGAGGCCGTTCAGGCCGTTGAGTTCTAATCGTACCTTAGTGGAATTGAAATATCTGGATTGATGTAATTTCTTTCTGGATGCTTTTCGTTCTAATCGTACCTTAGTGGAATTGAAATTCCAAAACGCTCTCGCGCCGACTGGAGCCACCCTGTTCTAATCGTACCTTAGTGGAATTGAAATGATTTTGGGAAACAGGTAGAAGAACTAATGAGATGTTCTAATCGTACCTTAGTGGAATTGAAATCGACCTGTCCGTGTCAAAGCGGGCGTTCCACCCCGGTTCTAATCGTACCTTAGTGGAATTGAAATGACAATTTGTCGTATGCTTTACAATTGGTTAGGTGTTCTAATCGTACCTTAGTGGAATTGAAATACGGAATCAGTCTCGATGACTTTGACGTTTATTGGTTCTAATCGTACCTTAGTGGAATTGAAATCACGCATCAATAAGCGCAAGCACTTCGGGACGAGGTTCTAATCGTACCTTAGTGGAATTGAAATCGTCTACAATTAGCGAAAGCGGCACCCGCTTGACACGGCTCTTTCATTTAAAGTAGAAGAAATGATATATTGCCCCTTACCCGATTCATTACGAATCGGGTATTTCTTTTATTGCTGAATGTCAAAGCGTTATGTTTTTATTGAAATCTATTTTTTTGTCATTTTTGGCGAAGAAAACGTAAAAGCCTTGTAAAACCCATTGACACCTCCCTCATGAGTTCAGCCATCCCCTTTCTCTTGTCATCCCTCTTTTTACGGAGTCCTTTCCATATGGAGAACAGGGAGTGTACGATTCTTTGTATGGTGTCAAGGTTTCTGGCGGCTCCTGCCGACTTGCGTTTTATCCGGTCTTGCAGCAGATTGCAATCCAGTGCCCAGTGCATGCTTTCTATCGCCCAGTGATTGCGCACCAGCGAGCCCA
>CAVCRL010000036.1:0-18501 GCA_963604455.1 Lachnospiraceae bacterium
CAAGCATTCCTGCGATGATCACAAGGGACATCGGGTACTGGAGATCAGCCCCCATACTGCCTCTGGAGAGGAACGGACACACCGCCAGAATCGTTGTCAATGAGGTCATTATGATCGCTTTCACTCTAAGCGAGGACGCATCGATGACCGCACGCTCAAGACTTTCTCCGGTTTTCCGCATCCGGTTGATCGTGTCGATTTTCAGGATGGAGTCGTTGATGACGATTCCGGTGATGACAATCAGTCCGATCATCGACATCAAATTGATGCTGACCCCGAAAATCCACAGTACAAGCAAGGCGACGAAGACATCCACGACTATCTCCGCCAGAATGATAAGCGGCTGTACCAGAGACTCGAACTGGGATGCCAGAATCAGGTAAAGCAGGATTATGGCGACCAGCATTATGATGATCATCTCGTCGATCATCCGGCGGTTGGAGAACCACGAGCCGGAATAGCCCACATCGAAGTTTCCGTCTTCCCGGACCACGGCGTCCACCACCGCCATCACAGGTTTCACATCCTTCGACTCAACATCAAGAGCCAGAGGGTAATAGTTGTCCTCCGAACCAGCGATGACGGTCTTGAAGTCCTCGACAAAAGTCTGGCGCATCAAATCCGAAACCGGAATCCTGGACACATTCCCTTTCGGGTCTTTCTTCTCGATGAATGCGCCACGAAGGATTTCGGAGAGCCCTGCCGCATTGGATCCGGTCACCACAGGGACTGTGCTCGTACCCTGCACGATGTTGAAAAGCCGGTTCTCATTGAGGGAGTTCCTCAGGATGGAGGCCAGTTCGGAATAGCTCACGTCATAAAGCGCAAGCAACTCTGGATCAGCCACAAACAGAGCGTCAGTCTTGACCGGAGGGTCAGCGACGGCCACACCTGGCAACGCCTCCCTGACCCCGGAGAGGACATCCCTCAACGCCCCCACCTCAACCTCCCTCGTCCTCAAAGGGCGAAGGCGCGCCGTCAGCGGAGCCTCGTTCTGGGCGAAGACCATATCGAATATGTTCCCGGAGGCCTCGAATGAATATACCGCTGCGGGATATTCATTTCCCATCACACCCCGCAACCCGTCCTGAACCTTCCTCAGGGTACGGGAGTCCTTGCAGTTAATATAAACGGACGCTTCGGAAATGCCTTGGTCACCGCTGTGACTGAGAATGAACTGCTGCGAGCCGACAAGCGCCGTCATCTGCTCCACACTTCCGGCGATGCTTTCCTCCAACCCCCTGACACGCTCTGTGTTCTGTTCCACGGAAATATGCTCGTTCCAGTCGATCTTCATTATCGCGTCCGTCTGGGTCATCTCCGGCAGACGTGATTTCGGCATCTCCAGGAAACAGAAAACCAGCCCGATGGTCGAAACGGCAAGAAGTCCCCAGGCGGCCGGCCTGTGCCTTATGAACCATTCCATAAGTTTGTCGTCCCAGCGACGGATCGGCTCGTCAAAGTTGATTTTCTCCAGCAGAGGGCTTGGGCGGAAACCGTCCGAACCCTTGAACCACCAGTAATAATAGACCGGAATCACGAGGATTGTCACGATGTAGGAGGTAAGCAGCACGATGGTCACCGACATCGCCTGATCGTAGAACATCGCCCCGGCGATGCCACTCAGGAATATCAAAGGAATGAACACGGCGCAGGTTGTCAGCACGGAGCTGAGCATCGCTCCCCTGACCTCCTTTGTGCCTTCAAGCACGGCGGAGCGCAGGTTGCCTTCCCGTTGCCAGCGGCCGGTTATGTTATCGACAAGGATCACAGTGTTGTCCGTCATCATTCCGACTCCGAGAAGCAGGCCAGAGAGGGATATGATGTTCAGTGTCAATCCGATGGCGTAGAAGCAGAGCATCGAGAAGATCAGTGCCACCGGCATTGTGATGATGACCAGCACCGGAGAGCGGAAATCCCTCATAAAGAGGAATATGATGACGCTCGCCAGGAGGAGGGCGACTATGATGTTCTGCAACAGGTTATTGATGGTATATTCAAGAAGCTGGGTCTGGTCTCTCGTGATCTCAAACCTCAACTGCGGGTAGTCTTTCGCGAAGCTGTCCATCAGGCGGTTCATCGCGGATTTGAGGTCGGACATCTTCGCCTCGCTCTGCTTGATGACTGCAAGGCACACGGCATCCTCTCCGTTCGAGCGGACGAGGCCGGTCCTCTTGGCGGGATGGACGATGACCTTGGCGATGTCCTTGATCTGGAGCAGACGACCGTCTTTCTTCAGCCAGAGGTTGGCGATGTCCTCGCTGGAGGAGGCTCGGGAATCGAACTTGACATTGTAGCGGTACTCGCCGTCGCGGATCGTGAGGCTGCCCAGACGGATGTTCGAGTTTCTGACGCAGCCCTCGAACTCGGGCATCGTCATTCCCATCTGGAGGAGTTTGGATTCGTCCGGGATGATGAGGATCTCATCGTTCACAAGGCCGCTGACATCCACCATCGCGACTTCGGGGAGCTGCTCGATGCGTTTGCTGATCACGTCACGGGCGAAGCGGCTCATCTGGGAGAAGGACTCGGTCACGGGGAACAAGTCAGATTGGTCATCAAGATCGGTGCGCTTCGACGGGCTCTGCGACCAATCCTGCCCCGGCGCTTCGGCTGGCTCAGCAACCTCCGATGTAATATTCACAAAAAACGCCGGGATGTCCGTAGCGCTGGCCTTCAGCACCTTAGGCCGGGCGATGTCACCAAGGCTGGACATAGACCGGTCAATCTTCTCGTTGACCTCGATGAAAAGATAGTCGATGTCCGAACCGTGGTTGAACGTCAGCCGGATCGTCCCGCTGCCATCCTTCGCCTCGCTGACGATGTCCTCAAGCCCGTTGATCTGGATAAGCTGCTGGCGCAGAGGCTTCAACACACTCTCGTCCATCTCTCTGGCCGAAAGATCCGAGGACGTGGCCTGCACCGTGATGTACGGGATGTCCACGTCCGGAATCAGCGACACCGGCAGCAGACGGATGCTGACTATGCCCAGCACAACGATGACAAGGGTTATCATCGTCACGGTTATCGGTCTGTCTATCAGATGTTTCAGCATCGCTTACCTTTTTACCAGCACATCAGAGTTGTCCGCCAGATTGAGGTTTCCGGAGACAATCACCTGGTCGCCTTCGTTCAGTTCAGCGTTCCTGTCCTTGTTGGCCTCGACCACATACGACTCACCATTTGAATAGAGTATCGTGACATAAGTCCAGTGAGCCTTGCCGTCATCCGTGCAGGTGAAAAGCACGTCCAGATTGTCCCTTATCACCACCGCGCTGCGAGGCACCACCAACTGTCCCGGAATCATCCTCTCCACGATCACACGGACGTTCATTCCGTCGATCAGCGAGCCGTCGTTCCGGACCTGAGCCGTGACAGAGATCTGCCCCTTCTCATCCACGAGCGGATTGATCGCGGTGACTTTCCCTGAATATTCCTTGGTCTCGTCAGCGAACGGACGGATCCTCACCGGCAGCCCGACGGAGAGGAATGAATATTCCGACTCCATCACCGAGAAATCCACCTCCAGCACACTGTCGTCCACGATCGTGCAGAATGTCCCTGACGGACTCTGGTCGAACGGCTTCTGCTTGATGTCTGCGACACGCCCGGAGAAAGGAGCGCGCAGGACAGTTCCGGAAATCTCGTAGGATGAGCGGTCCAGACCATTCCTGGCGGCGGAATAGCCCGACTTCATCTTTGCCGTGGCGAGCAGATCCGCGGGAACCGAGGTCGTGTCACCGGCGGCGTAGCCCTGGCCGACAAGGTAGTCGTACAGATCCAGCTCAGCTTTCTGAAGTGAAAGCCTGGACGACTCCAGAGCCAGTCTCAGGTCCGGCCTGTCAACAGTGGCGATCACTGAGCCTGCGGAGGCATATTCACCATTCCTGACGTTGATCGCGGAGATTTTCCCCGTTGTCCTGAATTGCAGGGCGCTTTTCCGGCTGGCGACAAGCTTTCCGTTGGACAGAAGCTGCCTGGCGAAATCCTTCCTTTCCAAGGTGATGACGGACACCTCATTGATCTGGGGTGTGTAGGAAAGCTTCCCGTCTTTGGCCTCTCCGCTCTTTTTATTCTCCCCGCAGCCCGCGGCCGCCAAAGCGATGCCGCAGACAAGAAGGGACGCAAGTATATTCTTTCTCATATTCATTGATTCTGAATCATTCAACCATTTCCTTGACGTTGACGTCGATGTCTTTTCCCGTGATGAAATCGTAGAGGGCGTACTTCCGGAGGGTGTAGTAGTAGGTCCAGAAGTTGGAGTAGTCGGTGATGTATTTGGCCATCGCTGACTCATTGTCGTTCTGGGCGTTCGTGAGATCCGTCACCGTGGCGGAGCCGCGCCTGAACTTGTCCATCATCAGCTCGTACCTTTCGGCGGCGATCTCCATCGCCTTGCGCGAGGCCAGACACTGCTGCCGCTGGTTGTTGAACTGGCCGACGGCGGTGAAGATCTTCCGGCGGTAGTCGTTCTCGCTCTGGAGGATCTGCGCCTTGACGACCTCCTCGGCGGCCTTGGCCTTCTGCACCTTTCCCTTGCCAAGCCCCCAGTCGAAGATCGGCACGCTGAACGAAAGCCCCACAACCTCCTGGTTCAGCAGATCCTTATAGACATCCGGCAGACCGTCGCCGGTCTGAGACAGGCCGAAGCGGGCGTTCAGGCTCATCGAAATTCCCCTGTCCGCCTTGGCTCTCGCCACATCTGAGGCGGCGCTCAACTCATTTATCTGATTGTCAAGGCTGAAGGTCGAGTTCTTCAACGCTTTCTCCATCACCAGATCGTAGTCCATCAGGATGTCCGGCATCGAGTCATCCAGCACAGGCTCCACCTCCACCGACTCATCGTAGCCCAGAATCGAATTCAGGTACATCTGCGCCTGGCGCACGTTGACAAGACACTCTCCGATCGAGATGCTGTCGTTCAAGGCACGAAGTTCCAGTTGGAGATATTCAGCCTTTGTGACACTTCCGAGTTTCATCCTTTCCGCAGCCACGGAACGCATCTTCTCGGTGTTCTCATAGTTGGCCTTTGCGGACTCCTGGTTCTTGAGCGCCCGGACAAGCGAGAAATATGCCGACACGGCGTTGATCGTGACCTGCTCCATCGACTCGACGTAGCGGCGGCGGCCACGCTCATATTCCTTAGGCTCAATGAGTTTATCCCATTTGAACTGGTTGTAGGAGAAAAGCGGCTGGACGTAGCGGACCGTGACAGGTTGGGAGTACCAGGTCAGTTTCTTGTTGAGCCCGAACTGGTCGATGCGTGAGAGATCGGAATAGACGTAGAGCCTTCCGCCGGTGAAGGTGACATTCTGGGCGATCTGGAGTCCGAGGCTGTTCTGAAGGTTGTAGGTGCTGGCGTAGCGGAACGAACCGTCCTCATAGCTTTGCAGCAGGGTGAGCGACCGGTCGAAGTTCATCAGGTCGCCGTACAGGATGAGTGAAGGCAGGCGGCTCGCCTGATAGGAACGGTACGCCCAGTAAGTCGAGACAAACGCGTGCTTCGCCTCCAACGCCGCCACCGACTGGCTCCGCGCCGTCCCGATCGCCTCCGAAAGCGACATCCGCCGCTGCGCCCCGACAGGACCAGCCCCAAAGAGAAAAATGAATATGCCGACCGCGGCTGTGGTTATGCTATGGTTAAGGTTCATCGTGAACTATTCTTTTCTATAATTCGCTAAATTACTAAATATTTTCGGGATATGCATCATTGTCACAGATTTCGTTCATCGGATCACGACCCCGACGATGTACTCCTCGGGCACAAGGCCGAAATAACGGCTGTCGCGGGAGTCCAGAACGTTGTCACCGCCAAGGAAATACCAGTTGTGTTTGAAGGTATATTCATTCAATGGTACCTGCCCAAGGAAGACTCGCCCGCCATTCTCGCTCAGGCGCTTACCAGTCTCATACAATATAGGTCTGCGCCAGGTCCTGTAATTGTCAGCATTGATCTCAATGGTGTCCCCTTTTCTCGGGACGGGAAGCGGTCCGAAATCACGTATCGTCCAACCAAGCCTCTTGTTCACCTGCATAGCCTTTAAGACGACGCCCGTCTCCGCCAGAACAGAATCCGGAGTTTCGGACAAGATCCGCTGGTATTTCAGATCACCAATGTGTCCACCTGTCCGGGAATCCACGTAATAGCCATTCCTTATTCTCACCGTATCTCCCGGCACGGCATAGCAACGCTTCAGATACACATAATTTATCCGGAATGAGATCGTGTCCTTGGACCTCGCATAAGGATAGTTCGCAACCACCAGATCCCCCGCTTTGGCTTTCGAGAAACCTGGCAAACGAAACGATGACAATGTCGGTTTCGTGAAATCATAGTCGGTATAGATCCTCGCCCCCATCTTAAGTTTGTTCACCCACACCCGTTCGCCGCTATGAAGCACCGGTTCCATAGACTCCCCTCTCACTATAAAAGAGTCACCTATCAGAGCCCTGCCAACCAAGTAAAGAAGGACAATCGCAATCACGGACGCTATAATAATAAGCGGCAGTCTAATAATCTTTTGAATGTTCATCATAGTATTTCTTCGCCCTATTATGAAGATCACGCATCGACATATTCCTATCATTCACCGGAAGGGACAAAGCCTTCCGCGCATAAGACAATGCCTGCTTTGTGTCTCCCCTCTTTTCTTCCATTTCCATCAGCAAAATGTAAGGATACAACCGCGACGGCACCATATTGTGCGAATGAATATAATTACGCTCGGCTTCGTCATAATCTCCAAGCGCTTCGAAGTTTTTACCGATGATGTTGTAGAACATAGGATCCGAGGATATTGACGCCCCTTTCATTAAAATCACATTGCTCTCAGAATAACGACATTCCTTATGAAGCGCATAGCCATAATCATAAAGATAACGGAACTTCATTCGGAGCCGCGGGTATAGTTCCGCCAACCTGTCCGCCATACCGTCGAAAATCTCAAAGTCCGCAAACCTACGCTCCTCAAGCCATTTGCTCTCAGCCTCTTTTCTATGTCTGTTTTCCGGCAGCCATACCAACATTGATCCAACTGACAGGCAGACGAGTGCCGGGGCCAAAATCAGTCTTCCCTTTTTTCCGACTTTCACACTTACTCCTATCGCCGCTCCTAAGAAGACAGCCAAAAGCAATCGTAACTGCCATACATCCAAAGGGTATGAAGCCATCGCAAATGTGCCCCAGGCAACGAGCCCAAAGGTCAAAGAAGAATCTGAACGACATAGCATCATCGTTCCGAGAACAATGACAGCCACCGACAACAACAAGCCAAGGATCCCGAACTCCATCCCCATACGAAGATATTCATTGAACGCATATTCGGGGCATCCGGCGATCCTTACCCTCTCTTGGCCACGTTCCTCCGTCTCAAAATATTCCGCCTGCGCATCACCATATGCCCCGAGCGCTTTCCCGAATCCGTGCCCTGTCAGCGGTTTGTCTGCTATGGCGCGCAGTTCCATCTCCCAAATGTGGAAACGGCCAAGCGCCGAGTCCTTCTTGAGGCAGAACGCTCCCGCACCGACAACAAAGGTCACAGCTATAACAGACAGGATCAACCATTTATGTGATTTTAAATATGACTTTGATTCCGTATTGGTCAAGGCGAAAGCAACCGCTGACACGACCAGCGCGACAAAACCGGTCCTGCTCATCGATGCGGGCAGAACTACAATGCCCAGACATCCGGAAACAGATGATAACCAAAATAGTATTCTATCATACAGGTTTACGGAATCACGCCACCTCCACGCGGCCGCAAAAACCACGGTTATGCAGACCGCGAGGAACCCGCCATAAGGACCAGAGTTAGCGAATCCTCCAGTCATAGGGCACATACTGTTATGAGAGACAGCGATCCCAAGCAACTGCATAATCCCAAGCACCGACTCGTAGGCAAGCCATAGCGACAGCGCAGAGACGACTATGCGTTCAGCCACCTCTCGCCGACAGACGAACAAGGCCAATGATACCAGAAACACTGAGAAGAAAGACATCTTCAATCTTCAATCTTCGCTCACGCTATCTAAAACTTTTTCAAAGATTTCCGATAATTTATTGCTGTGCAGCGGATTCCCGACAAAAACCGGATGGGCATCATTTCCTAGCAGGAAACTATGAAATCTCCGATCCGATGGAAAATCCTTATTGATTCTGTAAAAGTCTCCATACAAATCGACATATACCGGAAAAGGAAATTTCAGTTCTCTAATTTGATCTTGAACATCCAACAGATCATCTTCTGATGGCGAAAACAGAATCACGACTTTGCATTTTCCAGATTGCTCAATACCTACAAATCCAGACAAATCATCATTCAAATGATTTATCGCACAAGATGAACACTCGTCCACGCCATAAAATACTATCAGCATAGGTTTATCCATAGTCATTTTGACAGAACGCATATGACCATCCTTTATTTCTGTTAATTCTACCGGCAATGCTATCTCGTTAGACATAAATTCCTTCATTTGCCTGCGAAGATCCTGATCACCGCAACTGACGAAAACAACACTGCAAAATACCAGACCAAATGTCATATTTAATAATCGCCTCATAAACAAGCAAATGGTCTTTAGTCAATCCTTAACGACTTTAGATATTCAATACTGTACTCCCGGATATGATCTTCCTCATCGACCGTCAATAAGGATCCGGTCTTACAGTCGATGTCATATTTGGTAATATTCGAAGGCAATGGTATACGGAACAATGGACGGCCATCCCAAGCATAGCCGTGGATTTCCTTTGTGACACTACTCGCTCTTTCGTCAGTGTACATAACGGAGAAGTAACTATCATTCAATGACAGACTCGTATGATAAGTGCACAATCGAGGTGACTGCTTTTCAAGGACTCGGATGTCAGGCATAGTCTTTCCATAGCACAATGTGTAACCGCCATCGCCATCAACAGGGTACACCTGAACAAGATTCAATAGACTCATCGCCTCAACAATCAAATGACGAGAGCTGTTATAACCAACTATTCCTGAAAGTAAATTTATGTTATAGCCATCATTATTGCCTATCTGATAGGAGTTTAACTTGAGCATTGGCTGGCTCATACTTTCCGCCCCTTCTTCATTCCGGACATAACGTTCCAAACAAGTGCCATTCTGAGTCATTCGCGTCATAAAGCAACGGGATCCGTCCAGAGGCAAAGCCATAAAAGGTTCCTCCCCGCTTTTAAGCCCGCTCTCTTTCATAACAGGTTCTTTGATCATAATGGACTCTGAAAGGTTCACTTCCATAAAGCGGTTAGTGGATAGGTCTACAAAACGCATCATATATGAACCTGATTCATCATTCAGGCTCAGAGAACTTCCGAATAATGGATATAACAACTCCTTCGGCCCGCGACCTTTTGTGAAGAAGTCACCCTTACTCTCCAGACAATGGCGATCATACAAGTGAAGCAACCGATCCATCCCCGAAGTAGTGACAAGCAACAAGGTATCGCAATAACGTACCCCGATAATCCCCGTTAAGCCAAGATCTATTTCCTTTGGATTGAGCTCATAAAGAGAAATCTCATAGAAATCCCTTTCCCCTACTGAGACAACCTTTCCTAGCGAAGGGCTGTATGAATTACCGCAACTGGTGGCCAATAGTAATATGGCCACCATAATAGAACGAATGAATCTCATCTGTCATTTCCTATTCGCAAGTCCCCTTTGAGGCAAAAGATGAAGGCTTGCCATTGGTCCACTTACAATCGCCACAGTATAAAACTTTCTGACCCTCAGCTACTGTAACGGTATCATAGCATACGCCTTTTCCCGTGACTTCCGCCGCCATCAAAGCATTAACATTTTCAACAAACAAAGCCTCTACGTCTGTTAAAGACATTACGGATTTCATTCCGAACACTCCAGCAAGCACAACTATCGTTGCGCTTGAAATCAAGACTAATTTCTTTTTCATAAAATTGAACTATAATAAATAAACGTTATCTCCATACTTGTCGATCAAGATCGATATCATACGTAAATATCCTATTCTGAACACCTCTTGACAAGCCCACAACATAATACAACTTATCAGCAGGGATATCCACAACTTGAATCTCCACATCCTTCGCCTCAACTTCACAATGAACTGTCCACCCCTTTCCGTTCCACCAAGACACCCTGTATAAATCACCTGAAACAATCGCGTTTCCATCTCCTCTTCTGATATATGAGATATGATCCAACGTTACAGGTTTTCCGGCATCGAACACACCAGAAGGCTCTTCACGCTTAGCCGAATAATATGTCAAGGGGTCTCCATCAATTGCATAAGATAATGAATCGGAATCCGCGGTCACTTTAATTCTATCACCGTTATTGTCATAGAAATATAGTTCCGCCATATCAGATAAGGATCTCCTATCCGAAACGAAGCGCCAATATCTGTATGCCTTTTTCTGTTTTACTGGGACAATTCCAGAAGTGAGTTCCCAGTCTGGTAAAACACATACTGTGTCAGCCTTTGAAAACATAACATTATCAGAGCCCAGCAGCATACCTCCGTGAAGACTTGACTGAGAAAGCATCACGTGCTGGAACATTGGATATTTTCGATATAATTTAAAACTGATCGTCTCGTTTACATCTTTTCCGGCTCCACCAATATATGAGACATCTCCAAAGCCATTGACAAAGAAAGGATCGCTGATAGGAGTAAGGGTATCATTTGAATATCCGAATGCCATATATGTTATATTCCTTCCCATATTTTTGAAAAACGCCTTACCAAATCTAACCCGTCCCCACGATACTGGTTTCCATTCAGAATTATCGAACACGCATATATAAACATCCCTATTTGAGAGTTTTACGTCATTCCTCAAGTCTATTCTCAAATCCACGGTTTCCTGATAGTCGTGTGTGACATCCTTGAAAAACGGGGAATCATACATTTGAGGGACTCTTCCTGTATTTCTATTCAACAGAGCCAAATAATCCTTGTTTGGCGCATACGTTCTGCGAAAGACCTTGGCAAATTTTGCCTGAGCGTAATGAGGATAGTCCGGATTTATTCCAAATGACGTAAACACTGTACTACGTCCTCTTATGTTAGGAAACACATTCCAATAATGGCCATACTTACGATCTGAAAATTGAGGTGTATAATCCATTCCGACAGGGATGCCCTTACTCCTCATAATCAGAATTCCATTATTCATATATTCATCACAAGACGCTCCTGGCAATTTCACAAAAACAGATGGAGAATAAATTGGATACCCGTGACCGGAATGAATCCATTTTTGTTTAGAAATCATCGGAATTAGTTTATTATTAACCCGCGTGATCGCAGCGCGTGGGTTTCCGATAAACTCATCGCATTCATTCAAATGGTCAATGAAACCACGTGCGAAGTCCGATAGGCTGTCACGCCAGTTCATCAACGGTTGATTGTCCGAACAGGTGTAGGGCAGCAGCCATTCACAAAATTCCTCGAATGTCAAATGTCGGGCCCACTCACCATTCCGCCACTGATCGAACGCCGTTTCAATGTCGTGAATAAGATAGTCTGCCGATATGTAATTTAGGTCGAAATCATAATATATCCGCCCGTCATACTTTTCCTTCAAGGCCTCAAGCGAGTCCAGAATCGAAAGCGAGCCATCAGAGGTCGAGAGAGTACGATCCGCCTCGTCCCAATATTCCTCATAGGCACCACGCATTGACTTATGCCCCGGCATATTCCCTATCAGAAAACGGGAGGCAGCTATTTTCTCTTTATCTCCAGTCTTTTCAAAGTATTCCAGAACACGCTCCAACTCGCCACGGTTCTCTCCTGCCATTCGCAGCGCGACATCCACTTGGTCATAAGAGCAAGATGCTACTGTAAATACCATTAAAATAATCAGGCTTTTTAATGAGTCAAACATATAGGTCTATTCGTCAGGTTTACCATTCATAATCAGATAATCAGGTAAGGAACATTCATAAATAGACTCGGAGATGCGATCCAAGAAATACACATTACCTTTTGAACAATCGATATCAAAGGATAAAGCCGGGAAAGGAAGCAGAAGTTCACAAATCGGCTCTCCGTTCCAAGAGAAAAATTGAAGTCGTGGAAATTTCTCTCCTTTATATTGTTCTTCTTCAGTGGCACCATAGTACAAGGCCGCAAAATAACTATCATATGCATTTATATGTACATATTGATCTTTTATTAAATCATCTTTTTCCGCCGTCAACTGCTCAATCGACATCAGACGTTTTCCAATAATGATTGTCCGAGCAAAATCGTCATACAATGAATACAATTGTATAGAGTTCTGCTGAAGCCCCGCCTCAACTACAAGTTGACGCTCAGGATTAAATGCAACTAACGTCGATAAAACATTAATATCATCCGGTTTCTTTACGCTAGCCTTATTCAGGAACTTGAGGTGCTCAGGTACGTCTTTAACTCCATTCGCATATAATAAGGTTCTGTTTCTGCTTTTGAAATCTTTAGCCGCAGAAGTTATCAAAAACAAGGAATCGCTACAAAAAAAAGCGTAGGGTATCTCCAACGAGGCTCTTTCAAGAATCATATCGAATACCGTATGCTTCTGTTTGAAAGACTCCGTTAAATCTATGCGAATCAGATTATTCTGCCCATCAAAAGTATAAGAATAAAGTTTATCACGATAAGGTCTGAGACCAAGTGCTCCAAAACTTTTAATCCCCCTTAACTCTCCGTTCGCCCTTCCTTTTTTTAAAGCGTTACCTACAAGGGTGCCATCATCTAAACTATAGGCTGATATATACTTATCTCTATCCGAAGATGAAGCAAGCAACAACAGTCTATTCTTGACTGCTATATCTATTAGTCCTACAGCTTCAACAGAAAAAGTCCTACATACGGGAAGAGAATCTACACGGGAGAAATTCTCCACGACAATCCTTTGAGGGAAAGAAACCGTCGTGGATGATTTATTCTCACAAGAAACCACTATCACGACAATAGCGGTAACAACATTGCGCCAAGATTTCATTTCATACACACAGTTGGTAACGCCCAAAAGGAAGCCTTATGATCGTACTTCATACTGCAATTTTCACAATCTCGGACAGAATAGCCTTCTTTGTAAAAAAAATCATCGTGACAAGTCAAAATACTTGACGAACTCTCACTATTCGACAAAACTTCTACATTTGCATTAAACAAAACGTCAGAATCATCAACGAGGATGTTTTTTGCCACAAAAAAAACTCCGACAAAAAGGATGGAAACAACTGAAATCAAAAAATACTTTTTCATATTAGTGTTTTTTAAAATAACATTTTCTTATTTACCGAATTCAACGAAAGTCAATGTATTCCAGAACACGCTCCAACCCGCCACGGTTCTCTCCCGCCATTCGCAGCGCGACATCCACTTGGTCATAAGAGCAAGAGAATGCGACAAGCGTGGCAAAAACAATCAAACATTTAAGCGAGTTGGGCATATTCCTGAATTATTATGAAGATTATTCGTCAGAATCATTATCAGTGAAGAACACGGCATAGTAGATATGCCCGTTCTCCGTTGTGATGTCCATTCTGTAGGCGGTATCAGGTTCTATAGGGATCACCATCCTTCCTGAAGCACTGTTCCTGACATAGTTCTGGATTTCACCTGTGGTCTGATTCTCAAGCACAACATCCACCGTTCCGAGATTTGACAGGAACGACAACTCAAGACTGTTCGTGTAAGAATAATAGAAGCATTCAACTTGAACTTTCGCCGGAGCGCGGTTGGTTTGAGTTCGTCCTGTTGTCTGCTTTTCTTTTACAATAACTACAACTGGCCCATTATCGTTATTACAAATATTTGCCAATAACGGACAACAACAGATAGAGATAAGTACAATTGTTAATACTATTCGGTTCATTACTTTGAGATGTTTTAACGTTTTGTTTTCATTGCAAAGTACGGAAGATTCTGGCAAAAGTCAATGAAAAAAAGTTTTGACTCACCACATTTAATCTCACTAATAATCAAACAGTTACGATGCCGTCAAGATTAGGAATCTTAACGGCACAATATAAAACACTATCAGTCAAGAAATTACAAAAAGACTTTCCCCAGCGACATTAGCAGATCATACTGATAATCAAAGAATTAATATCTTAACAAAGAACTTCTAGATATAAGTCTCTATTTTCAGAATCCAGTCCTAACAACCGTTCTTTAAGACGGTTACGCTTCGTATAGATTGTTGCGACAGAATACCCAGTGATGTAGGACAACGTTTTGGCATCCAAGCCGAGAATCTGAAAAGAGATAAACCGCCGATCCCTTTCTGTCATCCTTGGGAAGTCGGTCTTAAGCTTAGTCATTATCCCGTCAAGCCCTTCGTCAATCATCGCCTCAAGTTCGCTTTCGCTGCTATTCTCCAACTCTGCGGCAAGTCCTCTCACTTTCTCATAAACACGATCCTTATTCCAATTTGTATTTGGCGAGGCCCAATATCTCGAACAAAGCTCGCTCAGTTTGTCCAACTGAGACTTGTAGGCCTTGATATATCTTGAACGTAGATCCTTGATCGCGGATTCCCTTTCGACAAGTCTCGACTGATTCTTTTCCATCGCATCCAACCTTATGCGGTAATCCTCCTTAATATTGCGTTCCTGCGAAAGCAAACGATTGATATTGTCGTTGATTTGCATCATATCCTCCATTCTATGCAACCATTTCCTCTTTTTGTGTATAAAGATGAATAACATACACAAAAAGACAATCACTCCTAATAAAACAAAAATCCATTGACGTTGATTCCGTATGCACCTCTCTTGAACCAAAAGTTCTGACTTGGATTGATAGTAGCCGGATTGAGCCAGGGCAACGGATTGATTGACGGCTTCCCAAACTGTAGAGTCACGATCTTTAACAGACTCTTCCAATAGAGTCAACGCTTTTTCATACTCTCCACGATGTCGGCTAATACGATAGCACCAAACATTTATCTCATTCAACGGGCAGCCTTGCGCCACTAATTGAGAGATTATGTTATCCGCCGCCACACTGTTTCCTAACAGATCCATAGCATAGGCATAGGCGCAATAATCCCTTGTTGTAGGATTGCCATTAAATTCATCAATCGATTTTTGGAATAACTCCGCGCCCAACTCTGGCTCAGGTGAAGGTCTCCAGAGACACCCAAGAGCCTTATTCATAAGCATCCTTGCATACAGAGACGAGTCTTGGCAAGGTGATGAAAAGAACTCTGAATAAAGGCTGTCTGATCTTGCATAGTCTTGAATAGATCCGTATAAGGAAGCCAGCATTCCGGTTGTCACCCACATTCTTGTCGAGTCTCCAGCAAGTTTGAACAACGCCAATGCCTCTTTGGCATAATTCAGGCCGGCCGAATAATTCTGGTTCTGACTGTAAAGATCCGAAATCGATGAATATATCAAGCCTCTGAAAATCAAATTGTCAGATTCTAAAGAATATTCCATAGAGCGGACATAGCTTGCAATCGCACCCTCAAAATCGCCAGCGATGTGTTGCACCGTCCCAAGATAATAGTACATCTTCATCTTGTCGTCCTTGGAGCCGTGGTGCTCATAATAACTTGCAGCAGGCCGTATCACACGCAAATCCGCAGTATCAATCCAGTTCCTATTCAACGCCATCGTGTACAGCAGCGAGTACCTCGCACGCTGCGCCTTGACCTTAAGACTCAGCGTATCAATCGATTCCAACGCAGCCAAAGCACTGTCGGGCCTTGTCCACATAACGTCCTCGGCGGAGTCCATAATCCGCCCTGCCTCCCTGTTCCCGCAGGAGGAGAATACCATCGCGGCGACCGCCGCCGCAACCAGTCTAATGAATATTCCGAATAGTCTCACGGCACAGATAAACGCTCCCTAATGAGCGATTACCGCACAAAAATAATCATTTTTCTCTTGAGAGTATTCACGCCCTTAAGGGAAATCCAGCAAAGAATCACCATTGCAGGCCGCTCCTATGATCGACCGCAAGTCCTCACCCACATCAAATGAGATCCTCTCCGGTCTCTCCTTACGACTTTAGATATTCAATACTGTACTCTCGGATATGATCTTCCTCATCAACCGTCAACAGGGATCCGGTCTTACTGTCGATGTCATATTTGGTAATATTCGAAGGCAATGGTATTCGGAACAATGGACTGCCGTCCCAGGCATAGCCGTGGATTTCCTTTGTCGTCCCACCCACACGTTCATCGGTGTACATAACAGAGAAGTAACTATCATTCAATGACAAACCTGTATGATAAGTGCATAATTGAGGCGACTGTTTTTCAAGGACACGGATGTCAGGCATCGTCTTTCCATAGCACAATGTGTAGCCGCCCTCGCCCTCAACTGGATACACCTGAACAAGATTCAACAGACTCATCGCCTCAACAATCAAATGGCGGGAGCTGTCATAACCAACTATTCCTGTGAACAAATTAATATTATAGCCATCATTATTGCTTATCTGACAGGAGTTTAACTTGAGCATTGGCTGGTTCATACTTTCCGTTCCTTCGACATCCTGGACATAACGTTCCAAACAAGTGCCATTCTGAACCATTCGCTTCATAAAGCAACGGGATCCGTCCAAAGGCAGCGCCGAGAAAAGTTCCTCCCCGCTTTTAAACTCACGTTCTTTTAAAACAAGATCTTTATTCATAATGGACTCCGAAAGATTCACCTCAACAAGACGATCAGAGTACCGGTCCACAAAACGCATCATATATGAGCCAGATTCGTTATCCAGGCTCAGAGAACTTCCGAATAATGGAAACAACAATTCTTTCGGTCCTCGTCCCTTGGTGAAAAAGTCGCCTTTGCGCTCCAGACAATGGCGATCATACAAGTGAAGCAACCGGTCCGTCCCCAAAGTCGTGACAACCAACAAAGAGTCGCAATAACGGGCTCCGATAATGCCCATCAAGCCAAGATCTATTTCCCTTGGCTTGAGTCCAGAAAGAGAAATCTCATAGAAATCACTTCCCTCCACTGTGACAACCTTATCCAACGAAGGGCAGTATGAATCACTACAACCCGTGGCCAATAGTAATATGGCCAACATAATAGCATAAATTGATCTCATTTGTTATTATCAAATTTCAAGTTTCTTTGAGGCATATTCTTTACGGCTTTCCATCGCCCCAAGCGCTATTTCCACAAATGTCGGTTTTATTTTCCCACAAACATCGGAAAAATATTTCCACAAATACCGTTTTTTTACATCTTTGCATCCAACCACCAGTACTCATACGTAACGTTCACCAAGCCGCAAGATAGCTGCAAGGCAAAGCCTAAAGCAGACAATAGAGCGTTCCTAACAAACTACTTATTAAATGGTTAGAACACTATGTTGTATTTATTTCAGCTTGTACAACGCCAAAATCGGATTCGACTCTTCCGTCACATCCGGAACCAATGTCCGCAACTCATCGTAATAAATCGGGTTGTGCTTACTTGGATAAATAGGATATACCAATTCTTCGTTGGCCGTCACACACAAGAGAGACGAAAAATCCACAAGCAAATCCGAAACATTCAAGTAAGAGAATACCTCAACCGCTGATGTCTTAAGGTCTAAAACACCATAATAGGCGGTGACATATTTATCCTGGACGGTCGACGAGAACCGGAAAAAGCAATACTTGTCAGACAGCCGGATATTGTTCAAACCTCCCAAATAAGAGCCCGAACCAACTAAAGCATCATATTCCTCGCAGGACATATTCATTATTTTTGAATATGGCAATGTCCGCTCTCCGAAATCAAATTCAATGTAAGGACGCACCTCCGTTCCCTCCAGTGAATACAGGACGTTAGATAGAGGGAAGTAGAAATATTCCTTCCCGGCCCAAGAGGTGAAGCCAGAAGTCAAAGACACCGGGAAAGGCTCCTTTGTCGGGAAAAAGCCTTTCACAAGGTGATCCATTTCTTCATTGACAAGAATAAGGCTGCTATTGTCAGGATTCTTAAGGTAGGAGTAATAAAGCCAGAAGCCATCCTTTGTCCTTGCGAAGACGTTCGAGCTGAAACCCGTCGCAACCTCTTTCAAGAGCTCGCCGGTCAGGTCATATTCAAGCATCACCTGCTTGACCCTATCCCAAATCCAGACGGTTCCGTTTTCCTTGTCAAAGCACATATCATCAAGCGAGACATATTCCTTTGGCCCATTGCCCAAACGCCCGATCCTGCGGATAAATTTGCCATCGGTTCCAAACAGCCAGACAGCGCGCATCCGCTTGTCCAGAATCACTATGTGGTTGTCGTCCATCTCAAGTTTGTCAATTTCGCCAATGAGTGCGTCGCCGACAGTCTCAAGGGGAATGACTTTTTCGAGATCAGCAATTTGACCTACATCGAAACTCTTATCCGATTCTGAGACCTCGACTTTAGCAACAATTTCAGCATTAGTCGCAACCTTTTGTCTGCCTTCCCCACAGGACGGCAGCAAAGCAATCAGAATTAGAATCGCTGATAGTGATAGTGTCTTTAATTCGTTCAGTTTCATATAGTGTATGATTTT
>CAVCRL010000037.1:0-18124 GCA_963604455.1 Lachnospiraceae bacterium
AAACAATAATCTTTTCAAAAAATACATAAATGTTTTATGAATATGCCCGCTCGCCGTCACCGCACCTCGCATCATAAGGGAACCAGCCGCGGAGTGAAAGGGGGAATGCTGGCGGACGGCCCACGGATTTTGTACGAAACTCAATGAATATTGTATGAAATGAAGGTCACTCTTATTTCGTACATCATTCCTGTTGTTTCATAAAACTGATTTTGAAACCGGCATTATATTCCGGAATTTTGCATCGTTGAAAATATCAGATATGTTATGAAAACAAAAAAGATACACTGTTATATGAATAAAACTATTCACGTGTCGGCCATCGTGCTGGCGATTCTCATCCTGACCGTGGGCTGCCAAGGGAAGAAGGGCGGCTCACGGGCTGAGGATGAAGGTTCAAACACAGCCTTTGCTGACAGTACCATTCAAAAGTATTCCGGAAAGACCACGGTTACCGGGAGTGAATATTTGGACAAACTCAGTGAAATCTGCCGTCATTCTGCTGATTCGCTCGATGGCGATGGATGCAGCCTTGATTTAGACATTTTAGAGAGCAAATTCGCCGATGAGATATTCCTTGATTTGGATGAGGATGTCCGGAAGGATGATTTTGCCCTTTCGGTCAAGGATTGGTTCGACAGGACGGCGTTCATCTATTACTGCTCTTCGCTTTATGAGATTCGCGCGCGATATGACCGTAATAACTATTCCTTTGACACCACGGCTGTGGAAACGCCGGGCTCGACAATGTTGACAGGAGAGATGAGGCCGTCAATGCGCGTGTTGCAGAAGGTGTTCCCTGACAAACGTGTCAGAGATGCGGCTTCAGCGCTTTTGAATATGCTGTACAAGACCCCTGATTTCAATGATGTGAGCAAGCATTTAGGTGAATTGGTGGATGCTTATAAATCAGCCGCTTTCGCTTCCGGGATGCCAATAGATACGGCCAGGATCGGCAAAGCTTTCGCGAATGAGGATGCTTACTATGACAAGTCCGCGTTTGTTCCGGACATAAAGCGTTTCCGTGATGCGAGGGCCTATTTTGACAGTGCAGCCGTTCAGATCAAAGATCCTGTCGGAGAAATAGAGGCGCGGATGACAACCCCGATGGATTTCGACACCAGGTGTGTCTATGCGATAGAACTTTCGCACGTACAGCCGGTAGATTGTGTGGACACCCTCGGGGCTCTCATGGAGTCAAGAATATATTCCCGCTACCTCCTTGAGGTCTGGGAGAATTGGCGTGCTGAAGCCCAGTTCGGGTGGTTCGGATGCTCGAATGATTCCGAAATTCCCAACGCCTATTATTTGAAAATCAGGAATATCTGTGCAAATACGATGATCCGTCATATTCAGAAACATCCGGAAGACAACGATGCGTATCTGCGCCTCTTCCGTTTGCTTTATTGCGAACCGATCCATCGTGGCGGCCTCTTTGGCAACGGAGTAGTTGCTATATCGTATCACCTCCGTAGCGCGGAATATTAAATACTTTTACAAAACCCGTTCAGCCACACAATGTGTATATGCCCATAGAAGCCATATCTGGCTGAAAAACTCGAAGCCAAGGGTTCAAGTTTTTCACGGTAATATGCCTTCCAGATGCTTCTGCCCATATTAGGGATGAAAGCATATTGTAATAATGTCTATATTCTTGCCTCCTGCATTTTTAGAAGCAGGAAATTCCCCATCTGCTTTTCCGTGACATCATAGACAGGATAGAGTTGTCCGAGTTACGGTTCCCTGTCAAAATACCCTTTCTTCAGGCGGTCTCGGGACGCACCTTGGCGGCGGAGCCTGTAGTATCTTTCGCGGCTGGCGCTTTCCCTCTTCCACATTTCCCTTGTGCCTTCTTCATCGGGGGAGAAATTCAGGGCGTTGTTGATGCCGATTGCCTTTGCGACAGCGACCGCATCCTGATTCGCTCCGATGTAGGCAAAAGCCCAATCTTTCTCGCTGAGCCTTTTTACCAGAGCCTTTATGCTGTCCTCGTCATATTCACGGGAAGAGTTCTCATAGCCATCCGTTATGATTGTGACTAGGACAAGGTCCTCATCCGTGACGGAGGCTTCAAGTTTGGTAAGGGAATATCCCATCGCATCCCAAAGAGGGGTGCCTCCATTGGGACGATAATCGTCCTCTGTCAAGTCTTTTACCTCATCGATAGGCTTATTGTCTATCGCAACTCTGAATCTTTCGGATCCTATGCTTGAAAATGAAACAAAGGTTAGAAACTGCCTTTGCTCCGGGTGGGCTGCCTGATTGGATTTTATTGTCTGTATGGTTTCATTCGCACCGTCAAGGGTAGGCTTGTAGACCATACACATTGAACCGCTCTCATCAAGTATGATGAGATTGTATACTTTGCCGGGCAGGGTTGTACTTGTGGCGTCAGAAGAGGCCGCTTCGGAGGAGCCTTTCTTGTAATGCCCGAATATTGCGATTCCCAATGCAATTGCCAGCAATGCGCCGATGCCAAGGAGTAGTGTGCTTGATTTTGTCTTCATATTCATCACCTTTTCTTTTGAATATGCAAAGAAAAGAAATGAGTACGAAGCCTATTTTCGCGGCAGCGGTGAAAGCTGGAACGACAATGCTGTGGATCGGAATCCCGGAGTCAATCAATGGCCGCGATTCAGATTCATAAGGAATCTGGACGGCGTTTGATGATACCCATAGGAATTTGCCTCTGAATATGTCAGAAACAGATTCTCCTTTGTCCTCGTGGCTGCAACATACATTGATTTAAGGGAGTCATTGAAATATTTGCTCTGCCCTTGCTTGTCAAGATCACGGGCAAAGTACGGATTCGGAAAGTTCTCGTCTGACATTCCCATAATGAAAACATTGTCCCATTCCAATCCTTTTGACGAATGAATGGTGGACACTGTCAGAAAGTCGTCTGTCACTGGCGTGATGCATTCGGCATAGTCCTTCTGATAGAAATCGCCGAAGGTGTCCTTGTCCGTGGCGAATGCGAGGAGATAATCCTCTATGGTGCTGTATTGTTTTGATATTCCGAGTAGTTTGGCATAGTCGTCAGCGGCTTCATTGTCACCGCCTTGGCAGTTGATAAGATTCACCACGGCAGTCGCGATGTCAGCGAAACCGACCTCAGGATTGTTGGCGTACGACTTTATCTCCTTGATCCGCTTTCCAAGGTAGGACTTGTGGAAATTTTCACCGGAGGTGTCAACCCTGAATGCTTGCCCGATGCGCTTGATGCTGTACTTGTTGTCACTTTCTATTATGCGCATTAAGTGATTGAATATCTTCACGTGAGGCTTCACTATCTTCTTGCCGCCGAACACCTTGTACGGGATGTGGCTAAGGTTCAACAGACTGATGAATATGCTGAGGTACTTGAGACTGCGGCAAAGGACAGCGGACTTCCTCAGACTGCCTTGTGAACGAATGGTGTCAAGGACGAAGGACGCCTCCTCGTTAAGGCTGTACGCTGCCTTGATATTCACAGACCCCGGGACATAGCTGAAGGACACAAGCGGGGGATTGGGGCAGTCCGCAAAACTGAATGTGTTGACATAGTCTGCGACAACCTGGGGACAACGATATGTTATGGTGAGCGTTTTCTCTGAATATCTGCGACTCCGCTTAAGAAATGATTGAGATTCTCGTAGGAGCCTCCGTTGAATCCGAAGATGTTCTGCTTCGGATCTCCGACCAGAAACAGCTTCATCTCAGGAATGACCTCCATCAGGCGGGAGAATATGATGTAATTCATCTCATTCAGATCCTGGGCTTCATCAATGACAAGGGTTGTGATCTGTGGGCGTATCCATAGGCGGAAAGAGTCATCCTCATTCAGAAATTCCAAAAAGCGGTTCAGAATATCATCGATTGAGATGATGTTGTACCGCTTCTTGATCTCCGCCACAGCCGCCCGAAGGCTCGGATTCCTTGTCTTGAGATATGACCTCAAGCACTTCGCTATCTCATCCGTAGAGTAAGCGTTCTCCAATTGAACCCGAATCTCTTCCGCAAGATCATTGATGTCGTTGTCGTCAATGATGATGTAGTTGAACTCTTTGCCGTGAGCGAGATGATATGACTTCAGCATCTTGAAACAGAACGAGTGAATCGTGCCGTTATAGAAGTCGAATTCCTTTTCGATGCGAGCCTCGAAAATCTTTTTACGGAACTTGTCGCCCAACTCGTTAGCCGCCGTGTTCGTGAAGGAAAGCGCTATGATCCTTTCCTTGGCTTTCGAGACATAGATGTACCGCAATAGTTTGTTTATCAGGAGATGTGTCTTGCCCGTGCCGGGACCGGCGCTGACGTAGATCACTTTGTCCGGACAGAGGACGGCATCTTTCTGCTGGTCATTCAGGCCTTCCAGCAATCCGACCGGTTTGAAACCGATGAAATCAAGCGTAGCCTCGTCCGGAAAGACACCGGTGGCAATGTAGATAAGCCTGACCGTCGCTTCGTAGTACAGCGTCAGGCGTTTCTTGTCAATCTCGATGTTGTTGTGTACGATGTTGTTGAGATCATCCTTCAGTTTGAAGGCAATGCCGCTGGTCACCTTCTGGTCATTCCATCTGTAGAATTCTTTCAACGCGTCACAGAACCGTCCGTTCTGACCGGTAAGCTCATTATAGAACTTATGGACGATTGTCCTGAATGATTTGGCCTTATCGGTCCAGTCGCTGTCGGTCTTGAGGTAGTAGCACTTCAGTTCCTCGTAGTAATATTGTACCCGCTCTGTTTCCATCCGTGTCGTATCTTTATGTAAAAATACGATTATTCTTTCAATAAGCCTCATCTTTCAGATGATTTCATTCTTCCTGTTTCAGGAATATATTCATTTCAACTCTTGCCCAAGAATGGCCGCCATATTCACAAAACATTCCGCTGGTGCACGCCGAGGAATGAAGCTCCCGCGGGAAACGAAGCCTCGAAGCCATATTCATTGAATATCCAACCTATATGCTGTAGTTCTCCAATTGTTGCTGAACTTCTTTGCGAATATCCTCCCTCAGCCATTCCGGAGAAAGGACAACGAGCCTTTTTCCGAAGCTGCAAAGAAGCGAGCTAAGCTCATAATTCGGGATGCAGTCGATGGTGAAGAAGGTACGGTCCGCCATCTGCGGATACTTCATTCGCATTTCGTCCTGCCTCTCCGCCGCGAGTTCAGCCTGCGATGAATGCAGCGGCTTGGTGCGGATGTAGTTTACTGATTGCCAAGACACTGCGAAAAGAATCCGTTCAACGGGTCTGTTCTCATAGTAGGTGACCCCGACGATGTCTTCGAAGCGTTCGTCCAGGTCAAGAGGACAATCCTTGTATTTGATGTCGTAAACAGGCTCGTATGATTCGATTCTGTCGAGCGGAAGATTCATAATGAAGTCCGCCCGGTAAGGGAAATGCTTGTCTCCCACAGAATTGCAGATCAGGTACCATCTGTCGTTGTACTGCTTAAGCAGATAGGGATAAACCACAAAGATCGCCGGTGCGTCAACATCAAACTTTTTATAGACAATGGAGACAACAACCTTGTTGGATATCGCCGAGAACAGGCCGCCAAGAAGATTCTGGTTTCGAAGGTATGGATTGCTGCTGAAGGCGATGATCTTCCTTTGCCTGCTGTCTGCGGTGTCGCTGCTTCCTCCGAATGAAGCCGGATCGGAGAGTTTGGTCTGAAGGTCTTCCAGCCAATCAAAGTTGTTCAGCCCGGAGAACTGCCCCAAAGTGTTCAGCACTTCCGCGAGAAGATGTTTCTCGTCATCTGAAATCTGTTTCGAGAATATGGATTGCGTCTGGTCTTTGTACCGGATGATATGTTTGCCGTCCACGATGACACTCTGGTCAATCTCCATATTGAATGTCGATCGTTCCAAATCCACAAGGTCAATTTCGATAGTCCTTTTGCTGACCTCAGGATAGCCATCGCGCCGAAGACGCTCGTTGCATTTCTCGTACAAATCAGTGCGAGTGTAGTAATGATGTCTGTCGGACAGCATCTCATCCAGATGCATATACCGGATCACGGCATTCTTGTTAGATGGCATAGCGCTGCGAATTCTGTTTTCAATGCAAAGGTATCTTCCTCTTGCGAACTGTATCTTCGCAAATATTGTGCTAAATATTCCCGATGGGGGAGCCGCTGTCCGTGATGAAAGTTGTCTGCTGTAATTATTTGAAATACAAAGGTTTTTGTTCGTGCGAATTGTGCGCACGGATGCCTCAGGATGGTTGTGATGAATATTGGAGGCACTTTAGGAAAAATTGGCTGTAGTGAAGAATGCAACTAATAGTGTCAATTGCGCAGAAATGTTATTATCTTAGCGTGGAAGTTTTGAGGGTGGCGGAAAGCGGCGGAAAAGAACTATTGATAAGTCTGAAACTGATGACGAATATGCAATATCCATTAATATCAGAATATGTCCGTGCGATGCAGGATCCGGCGGGCAACCTAGACCAACTGGCACATCTGGTGCCTGTGCTTGATGACCACGGTGAGCCGATGCGGAGCAGCGGGGCGTTCGCTGTGGTGTTCAAGATGAAGGATGGGAGCACGGGGAAGGAATATGCGCTCAAGTGCTTCACGGAGGAGCAGGAGGGTAGGGCGGAGGCCTATCGGCAGATAGCTGACGAGCTGGAGTCGGTGGATTCCACCTATGTCACGTCTGTAAAGTATTTGGAAAAGGAACTCTTCGTTGATTGTGATGGTGATGATCACGAGTTCCCGGTTCTTTTGATGGACTGGATAGATGGCGAGACGATGGATCGTTACATTGCTGAGAACCTTTACGACAACTATGCGATGTCGATGCTGTGCTACCGTTTCTGCAAGATGGCTGCCTGGCTTCGTTCACAGCCTTTCGCCCACGGTGACATCAAGCCGGACAACATAATGGTCCGCCCCGACGGCTCGCTGACCCTGATAGACTATGACGGAATGTTTGTCCCGTCAATGAAAGGCCAGACCTCGCCGACAATCGGCACCAAGGACTTCAGCCATCCGCTAAGGACAAAGGAAGATTTCGATGAAACGATAGACGACTTTGCCTTGGCCACCATAGCCCTCTCCCTGAAAGCGATCTCCCTGTCCCCGTCCCTTTTTGATGAATATGGTTCATCTGACCGTCTGCTTTTCTCCGCCGACGATTATCGTGACCTGAGCCAGAGCAAGCTTCTGACAGACCTGCAACCACTTATGACAGATTCCGAACTGAACACCCTCCTGTCCCTCTTCCTCCTCGCCCACGCCACGAAGACCCTCTCGATGGCCTCGTTCAGACTCTTCTCTGTTTCTAAACCGGAATATGTTCCGGTAGTAGATATTTCCACTGAAGTAACAGAAGAGGATTTAGCCGAAGCCATAGAGGATGAGTTTGGAGTCAAGTACAGTAAAGACGGAAAACGACTCTTGAAGGCTAAATGTGAACTAACTGGAGATTATTGTATTCGTTATGGTACAATTTGTATTTGCAATTCGGCTTTTGAGATGTGCCATAATATTACAAGTATTGAAATTCCGGGAAGTGTGAAAGTAATTGGGATGGGCTCTTTTTGTGGGTGTTCAATGCTGAGTAACCTCGTGATTCCTAATAGTATGATAAGTATTGGCTATTTGGCTTTTGCTTGTGTTGACAAGGATGGTGAACTATTCGCTGTTTGTTCTGGTTTGACAGAAATAAAGATACCTGATAACGTTACAGAAATATGGAAAGGCGCTTTCTATGGATGTGTCGGCCTTAAAAGTGTGGATATTCCAGACAATGTAACGGCAATCGGAGAGCGTGCTTTTAGTGGATGTGTCGGCCTGACAACTATAGATATTCCAGACAATGTAGCGGCAATCGGCGCAAATGCTTTCAGTGGATGTGCTAGTCTGACAAGTGTCGAAATTCCGAGGAAAGTGACAAAAATTGCGTGTGGCACTTTTGCTAACTGTACTGGTTTGACAGGTATTGTAATTCCCCAGAATGTGTCTGAGATTGAAGATGGTGCTTTCAGTGGGTGTTCAAATTTGACACATATTGAGATTCCGGATAATATTACGGCAATCGGTGCGAATGCTTTCAGTGGATGTACCTGTTTGACAAGTATAGAAATCCCGAACAAAGTGACCAAAATTGCGTGTGGCACTTTCGCTAATTGTACAGGTCTGACATACATTGTGATTCCAGGCAATGTGACGGAGATAGACAATGGTGCTTTCAGTGGTTGCTCAAATTTGACACATATTGAGATTCCGGACTGTGTAACAGTAATCAGCGCTCGTGCTTTCAGTGGGTGTTCAGGCTTGACAAGCATAGTAATCCCCAATAGTGTGAAGGAAATCAAAGGCGGGGTTTTTTGTGGGTGTACCGGTTTGACAAGTATTGAAATCCCGCACAAAGTGACAAAAATTGCGAGTGGCACTTTCGCTAACTGTACTGGCCTGACAGGCGTTGCGATTCCGGACAATGTGACTGAGATAGGCGATAGTGCTTTCAGTGGGTGTTCAAATTTGACTCATATTGAGATTTCGAATAATGTAACGAAAATTGAAGAGTGGGCTTTCAGCGGATGTATCAGTCTGACAAGTATAAAAATCTCAGACAATGTGGAAAAAATTGAGTGTGGTACTTTCAATGGATGTACAGATCTGACAGACGTGGTGATTCCTGATAGTGTAGTTGAAATTGGAAACTTCGCTTTTTGTGGATGTGCTGGTTTGACTCACATTAAGATTCCGAACGGCGTTATTGAAATCTGTGAGCGGACTTTCGATGGATGCTGTGGCTTGACTAATGTTGTGATTCCAAATAGCGTTACGGCAATTGGCGAGCGTGCTTTCTATGGATGCATTGGTTTGGCAAGTATTGAGATTCCTAATAGCGTGCTTGAGGTCGGAGAGTGGGCTTTCGGTGACTGTACAGGCTTGACACGTATTAAGATCCCCAATAGTGTGAGACGAATCCGGCGTGGTGCTTTCGAAGGATGTGCTAGTTTGATGAGTGTTGATATCCCAATCAGTGTTTGTGAAATCGAGTGGCTTGTTTTTGTGGGGTGTTCGGGTCTGACGCACATTGAGATTCCAAATAGTGTTACGGAAATCGGGTGTGATGCTTTCGAAGGATGTACTAGCCTGACAAGCATTGTGATTCCGGACAGTGTGAAGAATATCTGGACTGGTGCTTTTAGAGGGTGTTCAGGCTTGACACATATTGAAATCCCGAGCAATGTTACGGAAATTGAACGAGGAACTTTCGAAGGATGTACAAATCTGATAAGTGTTGAGATTCCTATTTCGGTAAAGGAGGTTGGGGAGAGAGCCTTCTACAGATGCACGGGCCTGAAAAGCATTAAGATACCGAATAGTGTGACAAAAATCGCGGAGTGGGCTTTTTATGGATGTACTAACCTGAAAAGCATTGTGATTCCAGATAAGGTGACTGAAATTGGGGAGAATGCTTTTGAAAATTGTTCAAACCTAACAAGCATCACGATTCTGAATAATAAAACAAAAATAGGAAGGAATGCTTTTAGAGAGTGCAATCTTCCGGCAAGAGATACAATGGAACTTTCTGCTAAGTTCGGCAAGTCCATATTAGGCTAATATTAGTTGATATCAGTTCCTGTAAATGTTAGATGTGAATATACTAGTTATGCGATATTTTCTAACTTATTAGATTTTAATACTATAGATACTGACTTACTCGCGATTAGAATCGCTTCCCGATGTGATATCGCTGCAAGTCTTTAACTAAAAAGTATTTAAACAGTTCTTTGACATTTTACGATTTGAAGTGGGGTGGGTGACTAATTTTGCGGCTATTTTCGGCTCAAAATCAGGAACAAAGGTAAATATGTCTTTGCCCAAGTGATGAAGTTCTTTCCCAGGTGGGGCAAAGACAGGGCAGTCATGGAATATAGAGGTGACTTTCACGCAAAGAATCTTGACAGTTACAGTCACTGCCTTCATCTGATATTCGGCCAGATGGCCGGATGTAAGTCCCTGAAGGACATCACGCTGCTTCTAAAGACCTTGAAAAGGTCCAACTACCACTTGGGCATCCCGGTTGCGGTCGCTCCTTCATCCTTGTTCAGGGCAAACGAGATCAGAGATGCCGGATCTTCGAGACGCTTGGCCTGTGGCTGATAAAGAAAGTCCGTCCGATGTCCGCGAAGGAGAACATCCAAAATGTCTACCATTTCAGAATGGGAGATTTTTGCGATTGACTCAACCACAATCCCTTGCAGCGTCAAACCTGCCGAATGGAATCTGGGCAAATACTCGGGGGGATCAAGATGCACACTGTCCTGGATCTTCGCGGAATCATACCGGACTCCATCTACATCACCGACAGCAGATGGCACGACAGCAACTTTCTGGATGTGCACGAACCATACAAATGGGCCGCCTACACGATGGACAAAGCATATGTGGACTTCGAGGCCCTATAGGATGCCTCTGAACGATACTTACTTCGTCACCCGGCCAAGGACACGATGAGGTACGAGGTTGTCGAGACAAAACACAACATCAATGAGATGGCGGGCATTGTCAGCGACCAGACCAGCCGTCTCACTAGTTCCGTCACCACGAAGAGATATCCTGGGGTTCTGCGTATGGTGAGGTTCCACGATGTCGTGAATGACGAGGTGATATCTTTCATTACCAACAACCTATAGTTGGGATCTCTTGCCATCGCCAGCATCTACCGCAACCGCTGGGCCATCGATACCTTCTTCAAATGGATCAAAGGTAACCTGACCATAAAGTCACTTTGGGGCTACTCAGAGAACGCCGTCAGGAGAGGGGCGATCAGTTCTTACAAGCTGCTGGCCTGGGTGAAGACCGCCCTCAGAAGCCCGCTTACTATCTCGGAGGTCGCCAAGGTCGTCGAGGGTCGCATCCTATCCAGGGCCGATTTGAAGACGATCTTAGATATTCCTGAATCGCTCACTTAAAATCAAGATGTCAATGAAGTGGAATTAAAATTTTAGACAAAATTTTAGGGAGTTATATACCTGTTGACTAATTTTTTGCGTATTATGTTAGCAATAATGTGATTGCAGGTAATGGATAAATTATTGCAAGACAAGTTAATAATTAATAACTTACAAGAGTTTGTAGTCAACACGTATATAGTTCCCAAATTTTATCGCATTAGTAGTGATTCTAAATAACGTGAGTTCGATGAAAACAACTAATTGTATATTAGGAAAATAGCGAAAGTATTTGTAAATTTGGGAGAACAAAACAAACCCAAAAACTAAGACTCTCGCTATGTCGATCGACAAAGACAAAGTTACGGAGATTTTCTGTATGACGGATGACTTCTGCCAAGTATATGACAGATTTGTCAAGGTCAACGGACTTGCAGCCGTCCGGGACAAGTCTAAGAGAAGGTATCGTCGGGACAGTAAACTGTCCGACGCGGATGTGATAACCATCATGATACTGTTCCACCTGTGCGGATATAAATGCCTTAAACACTTCTACTTGAATGAGGTATGCGGGAATATGACGGATCTGTTCCCAAGGCCCGTTTCCTATAACCGGTTCGTTGATCTGGAGCGGAAGGTGGCGGTCCCTTTCATCTTGTTCGTGAAGAGGTGCCGTATGGGGTGTGCACGGGCATCAGTTTCGTTGACAGCACCGCCCTGCGTGTGTGCCGGAACCAGCGCATCCGCCTCCACAAGGTATTCAAGGGACTTGCCCAGAGGGGGCGATGCTCGATGGGATGGTTCTACGGCTTCAAGCTGCATCTGATCTGCAGCGAAAAGGGAGAGATTCTGAACTTCATGCTCACCCCGGGCAATGTTGACGACAGGGATCCACTCGGGAACAAATCCTTCATCGAGAGGATCTTCGGCAGGCTGGTCGGAGACAAGGGATACATCAGCAAGGACCTCTTCTCCAGACTATTCGTGGACAGTGTCCAACTGATAACAAAGCTGAAGAGCATCATGAATGGACAGCTTATGACGGTCTCTGACAAAATCATCCTGAGAAAGAGGGCTCTGATCGAGACCATCAACGACGAACTGAAAAACATCGCGCTGATCGAGCACTCCAGGCACCGTTCCGTCGTCGGATTCACGGTCAATCTGATCGCTGGTCTAGCTGCCTATTCGTTCTTCCCGAAGAAGCCGATGATTAACGTGTGGCGTGTCTCTCCTTATGAAAATAGCCTTATACAACTGTCTCTCTTATAGTTATAATTCACCGAACTCACGTTAAATAAGAAATAAAGCACCAAAGACTGACTATTTGTCAGCCTTTGGTTGCAGAAATACATTCGGCATACAGTTTGCCTTGTTAAAATATTAAACTTTTATTAAAATAGTATGTCCATAGTAAAGTCATATTCATTTCCTGATGGAGATATTCGAGGGGATATGTTTTATATCAAACATTGTTCTCGAAATTTCACAGTTATTGATTGCTATTTGAAGGATGGTGATGGGAAAAATGCTCGTAGAGATGAAATTATTAAAGAGATAAAAAATGAATCTAGTGGCAGAATCTGTCGTTTCATATCAACACATCCAGACAACGACCATATAGCAGGCATTGAACACTTAGATGACAATTGGGGTATTGCTAATTTTTATGCGGTAGATAATAAACGGCCGACTGATAATAACGATGATAGTTTGACCCGCTATCATCATCTGCTTGCAAATAATAATTTTGCCATAAAACGTGGCATTGGTCGCGCTTGGCTCAATGAGGCAAATGATGAGAATGGATCATCTGGAATAAATTTTCTATGGCCGGACATAAATAATGAAAATTTTAAGCAGACTCTAAAACTGGTTTCCCAAGGTGAAAAAATAAACAATATTTGTCCAATCTTTACATATAGTGTAGAAAATGGTGCTACATATATGTGGATGGGGGATTTGGAAACAGAAATGCAACAAACTTACTATGACGAATACAAAAATAATATTCCTCAAGTTGACATATTGTTTCAACCACATCATGGACGTAAATCGGGAGCAGTTCCAAATGATTTATTGGAGGCATTAAACCCTAAATTAATCATCATAGGTAATGCACCATCCGACCATATTGATTATGGCGATTCGAGGCAGACAATCACTCAAAATACAGCAGGAGATATATGTTTTGAAAATGATGGTAAAGAAGTGCATATTTACACTAAAAATATAATAAACAATAAGCCTATATGCCTATATGCTAAACAAGGGAAAGGAAATATTATGCGAGCCGTTCATGGATTTTCTATTGTAGATTGGTATTATGTAGGAACATTAGCGATTAAAATATAAGATATTTATGGATGTAAAATACTACGATTTATTATCAACGACCATAATCGGTGTAACTATTGTGGCCGTCATCAATTATCTTTTTCTCGAAAATATAGAAATAGATGGTGTTGTATATCTTGCATTAGGTTATTTAGCTGGATATTTTATTAATGCTATCGGAAGCCTGCTTGAAGGTTTATATTACAAAACAATAAATGGTATGCCATCGGATAAACTGCTTACACTAGTGAATGGGCAAAATTGGACAGGGAGTAGGCGTGTTAAATTCTACGAAGCTGAAAAAGTAATAGCAATGTTGAAAAAAGAATTGAATGACCAACATGCCTCTCAACGGAAAATATTTGAATGTGCTATGAGAAAGGTCAATGGATGTGAGGATTGTAGAGTTCCAGCTTTTAATGCCCAATATGCTTGGTCACGAACAATGCTTACAGCAGTATTGCTTGCTGACATTTTGTGTGCTTTTCGCTTTTATAACGAATGGTTATTTTGGCCAATTGCAATGGCGCTGTTGATTATATCATGGAATAGATTCAAAGAACGAGGTTATTATTATGCAAGAGAAGTACTTAACGAATATTTGAAGCGAACTGACAAAAAGAAAGGTTATCTCACGGAGGGCTAAGACTGATTCTGCTATTTCATTGCAATGTGTGGCCGTGGTAGACAATATTAGTCGGTATTATGTCTCCGTTGACGAATACGTCGTTGAGTTGAGCTGATGAAGAACAAGATGTTTTACAACTGAAGGTCAATGCTGGGAACTATACGCCATACTATTACGTTGGCGATGGTCAGCGCATCGCCTATGTCCGTGTTGGGGATGAGAGCATACCGGCTACATCAGAACAGATGGTTAGATTGGTCCTCAAAGGTTCCAATAACACTTTCGATTCTTTGTTGACAAATTATCGGGCGGAAGAGAATACCTTTATAATTTTGGCCAATGAGTCCAAGAATCGAACGGAACAAGAATGGGATAAGAAATATTTGTTGTCCTTTGGTCTTGTGGCAAGCAATGGTTACCTGACCAACGCAGGAGCTTTGTTTGCGGATGACTGCCCTTTATGGCAATCTCGTCTGTACTGTACTCGTTGGGACGGCAAAGACAAAAGTGATGCTGTCAATGATGCCGAGTTTACAGGTAACGTCCTGATGCTACTTCGCGAAGCTATGAACTTCGTCAAGGCGAACACAAAAAAGGGCTGGGAGAAGTTGCCTAATGGTCGTAAGAACAAGCCGGAGTATGCGGAACGTGCTGTGCTTGAGACAATGGTAAATCATTTTATTCACAGGGATTATACGGTAATGGGTGGAGAAGTCCACCTCGACATATATGATGACCATATGATGACCGTATTGCAGTCACATCACCTGGCGGTATGTATAATGGGTTGCTGATTCAGAATCTTGACATTGCTGATGTTTCCTCTGAGAGGCGTAACCCAATACTGGCCAATGTTATGGCTCAACTTGACTATATGGAGAAGCGTGGCAGCGGCTTGACTAGAATCTGTAATGAGACAAAGGCTTTGGAGGGATATCGGGAAGAGTGGAAACCCAAATTTAATTCTTCTCCAGCACAATTCCAAACCATCATCTATGCATCTGTTGACTCCGTAAATGTCGGAGACTTTGTCGGAGACGTGTCGGAGACCAAACTCACTGAACGTCAGCGGAAAATCATTGATCTTGTCAGGGAGTCACCGTCAATGACGGCCAAACAAATGTCGGAGACTTTGTCGGTGAGTCGGCGTACTGTCGAACGAGATATTTCTGTTATGAGAGAAAGGGGCGTGATAAGGCGGGAAGGAAAGGACAATAATGGTATGTGGAGTCTTGTATTTGAAGGAGAAAAGTAGTCTGAAATGAAGTGTGGATGGATAAGCATTGTAAAGAACATTGAGTATATGATAGTTATCGAATCAAAACGTAAGAAACCCGAGATGATCCTGCGGAGGTATCCGGGGGCGGTGATCGCGGATGTGACGAGTCACGCGGGGGATGATCTGGTGAAGCTGAGTCCGTTCTACCCGCACGGGGGGATTCCGGTGCCGTTCAGCAAGGGGTTCACGGCTACTTGTGTGGAGGCGGTCTGGCAGGGGCTGAAGGTGTTTGAGGGGGCGGATGTGGACACGTCGCTGTTTCTCAATGACACTATGAAGAACCTTAAGCGGACAGTACGGCGGTTCGGAAAGCCGTTGGGGCATAGGAAAGGTGTGTACGGGAAGGAGTTGCTGGGCTATGTCGAGGCTCGTAAGCAGATCTATCTGCCGACATATAAATGGGTGCTGGAGAACAAGGTGCCACGGATTATTGAAAGGCTTCGGGAGGCGAGCAAAACCAAGACGATCGTGCTGCTGGACTACGAGACCAACTGCGATGTGGACGATCCGAGGAAGCCGCTGTCGCACGCTTTCTTGGTCAAAGCGTATGCCGAAGGAATATACCCGTATGGGGACAAAGAGCTTGTGAATCAGGAGGAACTGAAACTATTTTGACAAGAATAACCGACGTAATTATGGGAAAAAGAAGTAACTGGAAGGAATTCGAGGCGATTCTTTCGCAGAACAGGATAACAAAACTCTATCATTTCACCGATCGCGATAACCTTGAGAGCATCATCAAGAACGGGGGATTATATTCGTGGAAGGATTGCGAGGAGCGGGGAATAACCATCTCGAAGCCAGGCGGTGGCGGACCGGGCTCGACATCGTGGTCGCTGGACGAGCGGGACGGACTTGAGCATTATGTCCGCGTCAGCTTCACGGAACAGCATCCGATGATGTACGTGGCGATGAGCGAGAACAGAATCTCCAATCCGGTCATTCTGGAGATTGATCCGGAGGTGATTTATGATGAGGACACCAGATTCTCGGATCGTAACGCCACACGCAACGGGGCGCAGGTCGGAGGAGGCTTGGATGATTTCAGGAATATTCATTTCAAGACGATCAAGGCGCGAAATCATTTCGACCTCGACGCTGACGAGCAGCCGTTCTATCAGGCGGAGGTGCTGGTGAAGAACTTCATTCCGCTGAAATATATCCGCAACATCGGCAATTTCGGAATCTCTATTCCAAGCCAGCCGCAGATGATGCAGAGCAAGAACGCCTACACAGCGAGGGTTGACCGCGAGCATCCTACCGCGTTCATATTCCTTGTGGATCAGAGCATTTCGATGAAGCGGCTGACCACTTTCAACGGGGAGGATATGACTTTGTCGGAGGCTGTGGCGAGGATTGTCAATTCGCAGATCAACGAGCTTGTTGAGCGATGCGTGAAGAACAACGAGACCAGGCATTATTTCGACATCGCTGTGATCGGCTATGGGACAGAGGCTTACAGCGCTTGGAACGGGGCGTTGGAGGGACGTGATTTCGTCAGCCCGGAGGAGATCCGGGACAATCCGTTCCGGAAGAGGCTGGTGAAGGAGGAGGTCCGGACCAGAAAGGGGATCACGGTCAAAGAGGTTGAGAGAAAACAGTGGATGACAGCGAGGCACGACGGGAACTGGACAAGAATGGACAAGGCGTTGAGGCGCGCCGAGGGACTGCTCGACAATTGGATGAAGGATCACCACGACAAGGACTGCTACCCTCCTACCATCATCAATATCACTGACGGTGAATATAATGGCGTGACGGACGACGAGATGCTTCAGCTGTCGAACCAACTGAAATCGATGTTCACCAACGATGGTAATGTGCTGTTCTTCAATATCCACATCGTGCCCGGGCATTCGGAGTCTGTCGTTTTCCCGGCCACGGTCGGCGAGCTGAACGGCAACGGGTACGGGGAAAAGCTGTTCAATATGTCCAGTCTGCTGCCGCTGAACTACAACGAGCAGATCAGGGGCATATTCGGGGACCGTCAGACGGACATCCGTTACAGGGCGATGGGAGTCAATGCCGGGATGGAGCGTCTGGTTAAGATGATGAAGATCGGAACGTTGTCAAGCACACTTGCGAATCAGTTATGAGTTACGGAGCCAGCATCCCGAAGTTGAATGATAATATTCTCAACGAGGACTCGTTCTGCAAGTCGGACAATCTGATTGCGGTGTCGGACGGTGCGGGCGGCTGCGGCCTTTTTGCGAGAGAATGGTCAAAGTACCTGCTCCGGCATATTCCTAGAAAGCGGGCAATCACGTCATTCGCGGAGTTCGATGCGTGGATTGACGGCATTTGGGAGGCTTTCTACAATGAATATGAGGCTGTCGCGAAGGCAGGGGATGGAATATTCCTGAATAAGTTCTATAATGAGGGGTCGTGCGCGACGGTCGCCGCCGCTTGGAGGGTGTCGGATGAGGAATGCCGTTGGGTGGCTTATGGTGACAGCGTCGTGTTCCATTATAACCGGAAAAGCAAATTGCTGGAGCATAGTTTCACGAGGCTGGCTGATTTCAGCAGGCCACCGATGCTTGTGAGCTGCAAGGATCCGTTGGTGGAGGAGGGCTTCCACTGCGGGGAGTTTCAGATGGATGAGGATTCGGAGGTGTTCGCTGCGAGTGATGCTCTGTCGCATTATGTGCTGATGATGTACGAGCTTGCGAACTGCGGAAGGTTCGGCGAGGAATTGGCCGAGGAGGCGTTGAGGCGGTCCGGCAATTCGGCTCTTCTGCGTACCGCGGAGACGATAAGGTTCGATTTCCAGGAGGATGTCCTGGAGCCGTTGCTGAAGGCCGCCGAAAAAGAATCCACATTCAAAACGCACGTCAAGTCATTGATTGAGCGTGGCGTTCTGGATGTGGATGATATGACGGTGGTGGTTTTGGGGGCTGGCTACAGTTCCACGGCGTTCAGCTGGGCGAGGGCCTGATGGTAGTCTCGCTCGGCGGCGAGGGTCTGCTCAAGGGCTTCGT
>CAVCRL010000038.1:0-17769 GCA_963604455.1 Lachnospiraceae bacterium
CGGAAACCATATTCTTTTCAAAGTCTCTTTCATATTCCCTTAAGGGTACAATCAGACAAAGTTACTGTTTTTCCGTTTCTTCCACAAATCCCAAGCCGCAAATGAATATCAAAATGGGTGGCTGAAAAGCTTTTCGGCCACCCATTGAGGTTGTTGTGGGAATATTCTACTTTGTCATTTTCTGAAGGAAGGTGATCTCGGCGGGATCGTACGGAGTGTGGTCCGGACGGAAGATGTCGTGGAACCAGATCTCAGGCTCGGGATCGCCGACCTTGTGCCCCCACGGGTAGTGGAAGTGGCACTTGCCGTTGACAAGACCCCAGTTGATGGCCCCGACATTGTTCTCCTTCAGGAGCGGGAGGACATCGAAGAATGTGTTGCCGTAGTTCCTGGCGAGATATTCCTGACAGATCATCGGCCTGCCGAAACGCTGGAGCATCTGGATGTCGGTCTCGACTTCCTTCGGCTTTGAGTAGCAGTGGAACGTGATGATGTCGGAGTTCATACAGGCGTAGGCGACCAGGTCCAGTTTCGTGGACGTGCCGTGGATGCCGGGACGCTGCCAGACAGGCGAGCTGAGCGGCTGGCTTGGACGCACTTCCCACGCCCATTTGTAAACCTCGGGCATAAACTTGCTGACATCGCAGCCGTTCTTTGTGTTCTCCGGCTCGTTGCAAAGGCACCAGTACAGGATCCGCTTGTCGTTCCTGTAGGTGCGGAGGATGTCCTGCACGTATTTCTTGAGCCTCGGCCACTGGGCCGGATCATCGATGACGGCCTTGCCAGGACTTGGAATCCAGTTGGAGTTGTGCGCTCCCGGAATCGCCTCTGGCTGAGGACCGAGCCTGAATTCCTTCTCGTGGTTGCCTCCGTTGGTGAAGAATGTGATGATCAGCTTCATTCCGTGCCTGTCGGCGATGTCGAGGAACTGGTTGATCCGTTTCTTGAATCCATCCTTGTCGGCGTACCAGAGCCCTTCGTGAAGATAGATGCGCAAGGTGTTGAATCCGATGCTCTCGGCGAGGGCAAGCTCGCTGTCGATGATCTCGGGATTGAATGTCTCCGGCTGCCAGAACTCGTATTGGTTGATGGCGTAGGACGGCACGTAGTTGCATCCTACCGGCCATTTCTGGCTGGCGTACCATTCGTTGGCCTTTTGGACGGACCACTGGCCGCCGCGTGCCTGGGCTGTGTGTGAGCCCAGGACAAGGAGAGAGACGGCTATCGCCGCTATGATCGCTTTTCTTGTCATAACCTTAGATTATTTGATGTTGCCAAGATAGTAATTAGCCCAGACATTTCCGTTACGTTCCCCGATTGCCTTGCGGAAATATTTCCTGGCCTTCGCGTCGCGTCCCAGGCCCTTGTACGCTATTCCTTGTATGTAGTAGGCCTTGGTGTTCACGTCCTCAGGATAGTCTCCGTAACCGAAACTTTCGAAGAAACGCTCGGTGTGGTCGGTCACGCATCCCTTGCCGTAGGCGGCGGTCTCCTTCAGCATATTCCTGACATCCGCTTTTGGATCCAGCTTCTTCATCGCCAGGGCCTTCTCGTAGTTGTACATCCCGTCGGCCGGCTTGACGGCCACCGCGGCGGCCTTTCCGTAATATTCATTGGCCTTCGCGGTGTCGCCGACCTTCTCGTAGGCGAGGGCGATGTTGTAGTAAACCTGGGCGTCGCGGGCGTAATATTCAAGATGGGCGTAGCCGTGGTTCTCCGGATAGTCGTTCATCATCAGCATATACTTGAGAGCCTTTTCGTTGTCGCCGTTCTTCCAGGCTTTGAGGCCGGAGAGAAGGCAGGCGTCCACGTAGATGTCGTGAAGGTCCTCGATGTGCTCCCTGCGGGAGTAGAAACGGGTCAGGAGCGGCTCCAGTACCTTTTCATATTCACCGCAGAGGATTCTTAGCTTGATGGCCTTGGTCTCGGAGTCGTAGCGCTTCTCGTACAGGGACTCCCGGCCGTTGAACAGGGCGAGCCTCTCTTCCAGCGGAGCGTTCATCAGTTCGAGGATCTCGTCGCATTCGGCGAGGAACAGGGCGTTTCCGCCGTTGTCGGCCTCGATCGCCTTGCGGTACCATTCAGCGGCCTCCTTGAGGTCTTCCTTGTAGAACCTGCAACCCCAGCCTATGTTCCTCAGTGTCATAGCGAAGTCCGGTTTGATCCGCACGGCTTCGCTCCACGCCTCCATAGCCTTGCCAGGCTGCTTCTGATAATAAAGGTTGCCGAGGTAGTACCAGGTCGTGGCGCTTTCTGGAATATATTCAAGCGCCTTGCCGAGTACCCCGATGGTCTCAAGCCTGAACGGGAACACATAATCGGTGCTTCCGCTTTCCGCCTTGGAGAACCATTGTCCGGCTGCCTCCTTGTCCCCGCGCCTGTCGGCCAGATAGCCGAGGTAATATTCCACTGTAGGGTAAGGACGCACCGCTTCCGCCTCGTTCAGAATGCTTTCGGTGTCGGCGACGAATCCGTTGTTCATATAGTACAGCGCAAGTTCGAGATAAGACTCGCTGACGCCTCTGAGAAGTTTTGCGAGCTCAGCCTCCGGTTCCGCTCCGAGCTTGACCAACTCTCTTGTGGCGTAGTAGTTCAGAGGATCGAGGGTGACGACCTCTTCGGCGACCTTTTTCGCGTCCGCCGCTTTCCCTGAATATCTCAGGAGGGTCGCCATCAGATTCTTCGCGTCGATGTTCATCCCGTTGTAGTCCACTGCCATACGGGCTTCCTTCAAGGCTTTCTCCCGGTCTCCGCGCAGGTTGGAGATCTGAGCCAGCTGGTAGTAGGCCGCTGAGGCATATTCATAGTCCCAGACCGCTCTGTAGAGGGTGTCGGTCGCGGCGTCGAAATCGCCTTCCGCCTTCAGGATCAGGCCGAGGTTGTACATCGACTCTCCATCGGCGGGACGGGTGTAGCTTGAGGTCTGGCGCTTCAGCGAGCGGCGGAGATATTCCTTGGCCTTCCCGTAGTCTCCGTTCATCCTGTGGAATATGCCCATCTGGGTGTTGCATCTCACGTCGTCCGGATCCCTGCGGAGGGCCTCCATAAAGTAGATGTTCGGATCCACGTGCGCCTGATGGAACTGGAGGTTGCGCATTCCGAGGTAGTAGAGCTCCTCGGTGTTGTCGATGCTCTTCGGGTCGGGGTCAAGCGGCTTGACCGGTTCAGGCAGCGGCTTTGTGCGGTCGAGCTTGTACGGATGGTAGGTGATCAGCTCCTCGTTTTCCTTGGATGTGAGGGTAAGGGTCACTTCCGACGGCTCCTTCACATCCTCGGGCGAGGCCTTGAAATCATCGGCGAACGGCTTGTCCGGGGAGATGTACGCTGTCTTTTCGTACAGGACCTTGCCGTCGGCCTTGGTCACGGTCACCTTCACGTCCGGTCTGATCCGGGTCACGTTGGCGGCGATGTGGATGTCGCCGGAAGGGGCGATGTCCATATTCACTGTCGCCAGCTCGTTGCCTCTGTTCACGTGGCGAAGGTCTCTGATCCCATACCAGTAGGCCGTGAACTCCTTGGTCTCGTGAGGGTTGATCCAGCAGTAGTCAGGCTGGTTGTCGGAGTAGGCTCCGGTCATCAGCTCCACGTAGGCCCCGTCGCTGTCGGTGAGCGTCTTGCAGTCCCACTCGTGTCCGTAGTTCATCGGCCCCCAGGCCCAGAACTTGCCGCCTTTGTTGATGTTGTGGTCGGCTGCCAGCATCGTGCCGGCGTTCTTGCCGTGGTCGTAGCCTCCGATGAAGTCGTCCTTGAGGTCGTACACGAACACCGAACCGCCTGTCAGCGCCGGAAGGTTCTTCCAGTAGCTGATGTCCTTGCCGGCGTAGTCAGGGTTCCCGCAGTACTCGGCGTCGGCCACAGGCCAGCGCAGGAAGCTGTTCTTGTGATGATAGGTCCCGAAATCCGTGTTCTCCGGGAATATGATCTGGTAGTTCTCGTTCACGTGCGTGGCCACATTGTTCCAGTGGAGCATCGAGTTGCGGTCCTGGGCGTTGTTGAAGAACCTGCCCGTGACCTCGATGTAGGATCTGTCAGGGTGGAGGGTCAGTCCGATGGCCCAGCTCATCCTGTGACGGTTCTCCACCTCGCCGACCCAGATGGTCTTGCTGCCGTCCCCGTTGTCAACGAGTTTATAGTCAATCGGGTACTGGCTTGTAGCCCTGTGGTGATGGAAGACATTCCATTCCACGCCGCCGCTGATCCACGCTCCCAGCATCCCGACGTTGGCCGGCTTGATGACGTGCTGGCGGTAGAAGATCTCGTAGCCGTTGGTCTTGTCCGTAGCGTAGAGGAGTCGGCCTCCGATGTCCGGAAGCACGCAGACCTTAAGGTAGTCGTTCTCCAGATACAAGGCCCTGTGTGTGGAGTCCACCTTGACGTTGGTGGGATTGTCGTTCATCGCATAGGGGTAAACTCCGCGCTTTGCCCTCTGATAGGCGAAATCCCTTTCGAAAAGCGGGGCTCTCTCCGGGGCCTGCACCCTGTAGGTAGGCAGGTCGATGGTGCCTTCCCAGACCTTCACCGGCCCGTTCTGGGCCTGAACCACAGCCACGGACATAATTCCGAGGCATAATGTGACAATGCTCTTTCTTATCATAATATTCAAGTTCGTTTTCTATTTGGTCTCTTTGACACAGCGCACAGGCAGTCCGTTGGTATATGGCATACCGTCCCAGTTCTTGATGTCGGCATTGTTGAAGTAGAACCTCAGACCTTTTCCGCTGACCGTGGCGTTTGTCCAGACAGCTCCTCTGTACTCAAGGAACTCTATGGCGTTGGCCGTGGTGCTGAGATAGCCGGAGGTAGGGAAGGTCGATTTTGCGGAACCACCGTCCGTGACGAAGTTGTAGCCATAATTCGCGTCACAGAAAGCCTTGTCTTTCTTCCATCCCATACTGTAGCACATCGGATCCGCCACTCTGTAGCCTTCCGGGCACGGGTCGTAGATTGTCTTCACACCCTTCCCGCCTTTCTCGTTGCCTTCGGAATTGCCCCAAAGGTTCACCGGCATTCCTGCCTTGCTCCAATTGGCCGCGTCAAGGAGTCTGGTGTCCGGATGCGACAGCGTGTAGCCGACCGTTCCGGTCTCCTCGGTCGCGTTGGCGTTCGCGGTGAGCTCCACATCAGGGTTCTTGTACTTGGCGGCGGAGGTCGGTCTCGCCACCGGTACCGGCCTCGGGAACGGATCCTTCCTTCCCCACTGGTAGAAGCAGCCATAGCTGTTCTGATCCTTGAGGGTTGTGGAGACGGCCCCAAGATTCCTGTCCATCATCCGGAACTCCCCGGCGACATCGTTCCTGTACGGGATGTCCTCGGACTCGCTTACCCAGATGTGGTACGACCAAAGCACCTTGTCCGCAGCGTCGCAGATGGCGACAAGGGCGTTGCCGAATGTCCCTTTGACCGGAACTTTCAGCTCGTTACCGGAGACGGCCGGCGTCCCCACAACGTCTCCGCTGCCGGAAGAGATGGTGTGCTGCCAGAGAACCTTTGCCTTGACGGCCGGATTCTTGCCCTCGGCAAGCGTGCCCGTGTAAGTGAAATCTTCTGAGAATGAATAGTATGGCGTGATGTCGATCGTGACCTCCCCGGCGGTGGCTGTTCTGACGCAGTTTGCCTTGCCGTAATATACTGTGAGCGGCAGGGCTTTCAGCGGAGTCACCACACCAGGGACGAGGGTGATCTCCCCGTCGGCTGATTTCGTGTAAACCTTTCCGTCCGTGTCGGTTACCGTGAATGTGAAGCCTTTGGAATATTTCCCGGCAGGCAGGAACGCGATGAAGCTCTGGGCCTGGTCGCGGTGACCTCCGGTGCCGATGGAGACCCCGTTCTCAAAGGTAAGGGTCACGGAATTCTCTCCACCTGTCAATGAATATGTCCCGTCAGCGAGGTTCACTTTGCCTTTTCCTGTCAGGGACTCGCCTCCGTTGGCCTTGATCTCGATCGACTTGACCATTATCCCGATGTCCTGCCAGTCCGCGATCCTGAATTTCATTCCGCCGCAAAGGTTGGAGAAAACCAGTTTCTTCCCGCTGGAGACCGCCACCATCGGAACTTTCGTGATGTCGGCCGTCGGGTCAAGGATTGATGAATATCCCTGCGTCGCAAGACCACCGAAATCAATGTCGATGCTCTCGCCGGACAGCTCGCCTCCGTTGGCGGCCGCTACAGGATAGACGGCGTAAAGTTTGTCTCCCGTCACGGACTCTCCTTCCGGATTGAACGCTCCTGAAGCCTCCTGGTCGGATTCCGTGGAATATTTCAGGCCGAGAGGGAAGGCGGCGCTGTACACCATAATCTCGTCTCCCGAGTTCCAGACCACGTTCTGTGACATATCTATGCCGGTCCTTGTTGTCGGAAGCACGGCCGTAAGGGTTCCGTAGTCATATTCATTGGCAGGCTTTTCCTGGAGTTCCCGGGAGCAGGCCACCAGCGCCACGGCGGCCGCGGCGACAAATGAAAGATGATGAATATTTCTGTTCATAATTATTCCTTGTTGATTGTTGTTACTTCCACGGGTCTGTCTCTTCACCCTCGTTCCATTTCGGACCGTCTGAATTGAACTCTCCCTGGCCCGGGTCGGGTACCGGAGCCGGCTCTGAGGCTGGCTTGAGCTCGATCGGGATCCACTTCGCATAGTTCTTAGTGGTCAGGCCGAAGAATGTGTCCTCGACCGTGTCGTCCTTTATCGAGGCGTTGAAGAGGATCTTGTCGTTCACGACATTAAGGAACGACCTCGGAACCGAGAACTCTATGGTCACGCCATCGTCCTCTGATTCAGTGTCTATCGTGCCGAGGACGCAGCCGGCCACTTTCACATTGGCATCCGAGCAGACGATCCTGCCGTCCTTGAACGAGAAGTCAAGGGTGAGCGGAACCCCGCTTCCGTTACCGCTTTGGAGCATCAGTGTGCATCCGTCCTTGGATGAGATGGAAGCGTCTTTCCTTTCGATCATTCCGTAGAGATTCTCCGCGTCATAGGAGAACCTGAACACCGCGCTGGTCTTGCTTTCGCTGCCGATGAACAGAGCGTCGTCCACATCCTTCCAGTCAGTGCTGCTGCCGTCCACCGTCGGGGTGAACGCCGAGGCGTTGATCCTGTGGTTGAGGACGAACTTGGCGATGTTGATCCTGGACCTTGAGACTTGCTGGCCGTCCACGGTCTCGGGCCAGCAGGTAGGGAAGACTCCGATGACAGTGTGGTCGTCAATGATCTCAAGCGAGCCCCAGAACCCTTTCTCGAATGTCGGCATAGGATTGTCGAATTTGTCTGCGAGAGCGTTCCCGACCCTGATGTTGAACACCTTGCTGATTCCGCTCGAAAGCAGGGTCTCTCCGGAACGGAACTGCCTAAGGTAAGGCGCGGCCTCGTTGAGGTAGAGGTTGGACTTTCTGTCGGCAGGTCCCTCGTCCTCTCCTGTGAGCGCTCCGGAAGCCCAGTTGTCGGCGCTGTAGGCCATCGAAAGATGGTACTTGTCCTCGGAAGTGCCAGTCCTTCCGAATCTTGACTCGATGGCGACGGCGATCCTGTCCTTGCCGTTCAGCTGGATCGCGACCGGCATCTGGTCTGTGAATATAGTCTTTCCGGATCCGTCCGTGGCCACTCCGGCCTTCTGACGGATGATCTTGCCGACCGATATCCAGGTCTTTCCGTTATCCTTGGAACGAAGCAGCGCTGTGCCTGAGTCTCCGGTGTTTGGATCCGAACTGGTGAAATAGACGTGGATCTCTCCGGTGGACAGCTGGAGGGCTGACGGCTCCCAGGTCGTTCCGCGGTAGATCACCTCCGGCTCGCTCCACGTCTTTCCGTTGTCGGATGAGCGTCTCATCATAATTCCGTTGTTCAGGTTGTTGAGCCTGAACCCTTTGTTGAGCCTGAAGGCCGCGAATGCCAGCACATCGCCGTTCGAAAGCACGATGGCGTCGGCCGAGGAGAACAGCACACGGTCCTTGACCTGGCTCTCGTACTGGTTCATATCCGTTTTCGCGAACAGCTGCGAAGACGCCTCCGTCCAGGAGGTCAGGTTCACGCTCCTTGCGAAATACACATCGTGGGCGGCATTGTTCTGCTGGTAGATGAGGATGTACGACCCGTCGGCGAGTCTCTTTATCCTCGGGTACAGAGGATAGTCCGGAGTGACCTTCGGTTTCTCCAGCGTCACGATGGAGCTGTAGTCCATCTCAAGGACGCTGCTCTGCCAGGAGGCGGCGTGCGAGTTGAGGTAGCCTTTGTCCTGGTTGAGGTCGTAAATGGAAGTGATGTCGCTGGTCACAGGTCTCTCCTCGTCCGGTCCCTTGCCTGGACGTGGATTCGGATTGTCGTCCGCGGAGGTGGCCGTGCAGGACACGGCGGCGGCGAACATCAGTGCGCAAAGAAAAATATATCTGTTGTTCATATCCTTAAATATTCATTGATTCATCAATATCCTGGGTTCTGGTCCTTTGCAGGGTCCATCGCGGTGTTGTAGTTGAACTCGTCGGTAGGGATAGGCCACCACCAGGCGGCTTCCTTGACATCGGAGACGGACGCCACCTTGCCGGCTCTCACGGCATATTCGGCAAGCAGTCCGCAACGCTTCAGGTCGCAGTAGCGCTTGGCCTCGAAGCAGGTCTCGTAGCCTCTTTCCTGAAGCAGCATATCCATAAACCTCTCGCTGTCAGGGTAGTCGGACAGGCTCCTGTCGGTCGGCTGGGTCCTTTTCGGGTTCATTCCGTAGGCGCGGCGGCGCACCATATTCACATATTCCATCGCCTCGGCGTTCGGCTTGCCGTCCCTTCTGCAGATCGCCTCGGCGCAGTAGAGCAGCACGTCGGCGTACCTGTAGACCGGCCAGTCGTTGGCGCAGGCGGAGGCGTTCTCGTGGTCGCGGTACTTCAGGCAGATCATTCCTGTCTTGGTCATCGCATTGAGGGCTCCGTTGCCGGTCTGCACCCACAGCGACCACTGGTAGCGGAAGTCATTCTTGTCCCAGGCGGCCACGAACTTGTTGTTCGCGTAGTCCGAATATATTCCCACAGCTCCGGTTGGGTACACAGGATTCGGGTTGCAAAGGAACATCCACTGGAACTTGGCGGTCACATCCCTGTTGAACTTGATGTAGAAGACCTCCTCTGAGGTTCCGGTGGCTGACACTCCGTAAACTTTCGAGAAATCATCGGCGGAGGAGAGCGTGACGAGGGAATACCTTCCCGAAGAAATCACCTCGCCGAACGCCTCGGCGGCCTCGGACCATTTCTCAAGGTACATCAGGGCCTCGCCTTTCAAGGTCAGCGCTGAATATCTGGTCGGATGCCCGGCCGCCGACGCGCTTTCAGGAAGGTTCTGCGCAGCATAGGTGGCCTCGTCCACAACATATTGCCAGATGGTCTCGGCAGGAGTCCTCGGCTTGTTGAAATCCGACATATTGCTTTCATCAAAGAACGGCACGGCTCCCCAGTATTTCACGAGGAATGAATATGCGAACGCCCGCAGGTAGCGCGCCTCGCCGGTCAGATGCTTGTAGTCAGTCTGGCTGAGGTCGGCTCCGTCGATCTGGGACATTATCTCGTTGCTGAACCGGATGGCTCTGTAAAGTACCGCCCAGCTGTCCTTCACGAATGTCTGCCCGTTGGTCGTGAGTCCGGTCTCATAGGACGTGTTGTAGTTGCCTCTTCCGTAGGCGTAGTCGGACAGCGCTTCAGGAAGCACGCTCAGGTAACGGCCGAAGGCGGCGTCCCTCTCAAACTGTCCGTAGATTGAGTTGATGACGCTCTGCACCTCTTCGGCGTCGCTCATATATGTCGTCGCGTCGATCTTCTTCGGATGCTCGTCCAGAAACTTCCAGTCCTCGCAGGAAGTCATCGAGAGTACGGCCAGAACCGTGGCCAACATCTTTAATATATTGTTTCTCATTTTGATGTCTGATTATGGTTGTTGTCTAGAAAGTCAGTCTGCATCCTAATGTGAGTGTCCTGGCTATAGGATAGCAGGAGTCGTCCACGCCCTGTGTGAGAGACGAACCGCCGCCCTTGGCGTTCACGTCAGGATTCCAGAGAGGGTAGGAGGTGAAGGTGACGAGGTTCTGTCCGCTGACATAGACCTTCGCCTTCTTCAGGAAGCTGCCCTTGCAAGGAATGGCGTAGCTGAACTCGATATTCTTCAGCCTCAGATATGTGCCGTCGTAAACGAATCTGTCCGACAGCTTGAGGTTCAGGTTGGAGATGAGGTTCGGGTACTTCGCGTCGGTCCTGTCCGGTGTCCAGTGGTTGTAGTAGACATCCCTCAGGGCATTGCCGTTGTTGGCATAGTCATAAGCGATGGTCCCCATTGTCAGGGAATAGATGTCACCGCCGAACGAGCCTTGGAAGAAAGCGCTGAGGGTGAATCCTTTCCAGCTGACGGACGTGTTGAAGTTCAGAAGGAAGTCGGGGTTGGGATCTCCGATCACCCTCTTGTCTTTCGTGGTGATGGCTCCATCCTCGTCCAGGTCCTTGTAGGTCAGCTGTCCCTTGTCATCGTAGCCATCTTCGACGTAGCCATAGAAAAGGTACATCCGCTCGCCCTCCCTCATAATGTTGAGCTGGTCGCTGATGATTGTGTTGGAGATCTTGCTTCCGAAGATGTCCTTGCCGTCGGCGAGTTTCAGGATCTTGCTTCTGTTGAGGGAAAAATTGACCCCTAAGTCCCATTTGACAGCCCTGTCGATGAGTCTTGCGTCGGCCTGGATCTCCACTCCGGAGTTCCGGATCGAGCCGATGTTCCTCATAGCTGTCGTGTAGCCGCTGGAACGAGGCATCTCGACATCGTTGAGAAGGTCGTAGGTCTTCTTGTAGTAATAGTCGGCGGTGAGTTTCAGCCTGTCGTGGAACACGGAGATGTCGAATCCGGTGTTAAGCTGCGCGGTGGTCTCCCATCTGAGGTCTCCGAGATATGTGTCTTTGGGAGCGTAACCGACGGTGGTCTGCTTGTCAAACACCACATTCACGCTTTCGAGAGTGTTCTGTGTGGAGTACGGAGAGATGGCCGTGCTTCCGGTAACGCCGTAGCCTACCCTGAGCTTGAGTTCGGACAGCCAGTCCACATTCCTCAGGAAATCCTCCTGCGAAGCCCTCCACGCGAACGCCGCGGACGGGAAGTAACCCCATTTGTTGCCTCTGCTGTAACGTGACGAGCCGTCGGCGCGGAAGTTCACTGTCAGAAGATAACGATTGTCGTAGTTGTAGTTCAGTCTGCCAAGGAACGAGAGCAGCTTCCAGTCAGAGTATCCTGATGTAGGCAGGCCCTTCGTGTCCGCCGCGTCGAGGTCGAAAGACTCCACGACATCGCTGAGGAAGCCTCTCGCGGTGCCTGTTGATGTGCTCTTTGTGATGTCCTGCTCGTAGGTCACGCCACCCATCACGTTGAGGCTGTGCTTTCCGAAGGATTTGTCGTAGGTGACGATTCCGTTTCCGGAGAGATCCATTGTGTCCCCGAAGGAGATGGATGCCTCTCCGACTGAGTTGGGGTATTTCTTGGTCTTGAAGTAGTCTTTCCTGCTCAGTCCGTTGCGCACGTTTCCGGTCAGCTGGATCGAGAGTCCGCTGACAGGCCTTACGGTGATCCCGGCGTTTGCCAGTATCCTGTTGGAGCGCCATCTGTTGCTCACCTCATAGAGGTAGGCTACCGGGTTCATACCTCCGGCCGGCTGGGTCACAAAGTCGTTCCACGTGCCGTCATCGTAGTGCGGAGTGGCGAGAGGAGAGGTCTTGAACGTACTTACGATCGCTGATGCCCCTCCTCCCTGTGAATTCATCTGGTCGTGCACGGTGTAGCTGTAGATGATGTTCGCGTTGGCGGAGACGTACTTCGAGATGTTGTAGTTCACCTTGGCGTTGATGGAAGCCCTCTGGTAGCCGCTTTTCTTGACGATGCCGTCCTGCTTGAACCAGGACGCTCCCACGATGGACTGCATCTTGTTGTTTCCGCCGGAGACGCTGACGGAGTGGTCCGTGATGAGGGCCGGGCGGAAGACCTCGTCCTGCCAGTTCGTGTTCCACTGGTTCGCGGCGATCTGCTCGGGAGTGAACACGGCAGGGTTGCCCTGGATGGCAGCCTTGTCGTTCAGGTAGTTCATATACTCGTCGCCGCTGAGCATCTCCAGCTTCTTTGTGAGGGTCTGGACACCGGCGCTTCCGTTGTAGTCCACGGTGAGCTCACCGCCCTTGGCCCGCTTGGTCGTGACGATGACGACACCGTTCGCTCCTCTGGAACCATAGATGGCCGTGGCGGAGGCATCCTTCAGGATCTCCACGGACTCGATGTCCGAGGTGTTGATCATATTGATGTCGCCAGGGAATCCGTCGATGATCCACAGCGGGTCATTGCTGCCTTTGATGGAGTTCGCTCCACGGATCCTGACCTGCATCCCCGCTCCCGGCTGTCCGTTGAGTTGGGAGATCTCCACTCCGGCGACCCTGCCCTGAAGGGCGTTGGCCACGGAAAGGGTGGAATATTCATTGATGACATCGCCCTTGACCTGCGCTATGGCTCCGGAGAGGTCTTTCTTCCTCTGGGTGCCATAGCCGACCACGACGGTCTCCTCAAGGAGCTGGGACGAGCTTTTCATCCGGACGGTGATGTCTGATTTCCCGTTCCATATGACCTCGGTGTCATCGTAGCCGAGGCAGGAAATGACCAGCACGGCCTTGTCCGGCACCGACGAGATCGTGCAGACACCGTTGTTGTCCACCGCCTGTCCGTTGGTCGTGCCTTTGACCAGGACGGCCGCCCCCGGAAGAGGGCCAAGCTCATCCACGACTTTCACACGGCAGGTTCCCTTGCCCTGTCCGTGCGCCGTGAATTGAAATGAAAACAGTCCCAGCGCAAGAGCGGTCAAGCCCAGCGCCCGGCTGAATTTTCCAAAGATTCTAAGCATAATCTGATATTTTAGTGTGTACTAATTTGGTGGCCAAATGTAGCCTATAATATTCAGATGTGCGGAAATGGCTGGAATCTCTGGTTAGTTTATTTCATTTTTTGATGAATCCGTTTCAGTTTTGGACGAGTATTCGGCCGGCAGGCAGCCATAAGCGTCCTTGAAGCATTTGGAAAAATACGACGGCGAGCGGAATCCCACGGCGTAGCAGACCTCGTTCACACGGTGCTTCCCGCCGGAGAGCATCTCGGCGGCCGCGGCCAGTCTTCTGGACCGGAGATATTCAACAGGACTTGTGTCGAGCAGGCCCCTGATCTTCCTCGTGAGCGAGCTGCGGCTCATAAACAACGCTTCCTCGATGTTCTGGACGGTGAAGGAAGGGTCGCCCATCCTCTCGTTGATCTCTTTGTTCAGCTTGTTCAGGAACTCAGCGTCCCTCTCCACAAGATTGAAGGAGCCGGCGTCAGCGGAAGGCGCGCTCTCCTGCCAGACCTCCTTCAGCCTCCTCCGTTTCTCAAGCACACTTTTGACGCAGGCCTCAAGGTAGTCAAGGGTGAACGGTTTCTCGATGTAGAGTGCCGCCCCGCGCTCCATACACTTGATCTTGGTGCTCTCCGAAGAAATCGCGGACAATACTATTATAGGAATATGCGAGGTCTCGAAATCCGAGCTTATCTTCTCACACAGCTCGACTCCGCTCATCCCCTGAAGCGCTATGTCGGTCAGAATCAGATCGACCTTGTTTACTTTGAGCAGCTCCAGCGCCTTCTCCGCCGATGAGCTGGCCAGAATCCTGTAGTCAGGCTTCAGTTTGCGTTTGAGATAGGTCTGAAGTTCGGCGTTGTCCTCCACAAGCAGCAACAGAGGCAGGCTCGGATTGGCGTTGACGCTTTCCTGCGTCTGAGGAATGGCGTTTTCCGCGGCCGTCCTCATCGGCAGCCTGAGGACAAACTCTGTCTCTTCTTTGTCGGAAAGTGTCAGCGAGCCCCCGTGCAGCTCCGCCAGCGTCCTTGCCAACGGAAGCCCGATCCCGAAGCTTTGGGAATATTCAGCCCTTTCGCTGCTGAACTGGATGAACGGCTTGAATATCTCCGCCCGTCTGGCCTTGGGAATAGGCGGCCCGTCATTCCTGAATGTGACGACCACATCGTTCCCGTCGATCCCGGCATTGATGTCTATGAATGACTCCGCGTATTTTATGGCGTTGTGGATCAGATTGTTGAATATCTTCGTCAAGGCCTTGTCGTCTGCCGCGAGCACGATGTGGTCCAACTCGTGCCCGAACTTCAGCCTGAGATTCCTGTCCTTCGCCGTCTCGGAGAAATTGTAGCACGTGTAGTTTATCCTGTCGATGATGTCGATGTTCCTGCGGTCAAGGACATAGCCGTGCTGCTCGACCTTGACAAAGTCCAGAAGCTCACGCACCAGCTTGTCGAGATAGTCCGTGCTGTTGCGGATGATCTTGAGGTCATCCATCACCGATGGTGACTTCTCGCAGGAGAGTATGTTCTGGAGCGGTGTCCGGATGAGTGTAAGGGGCGTTTTGATCTCGTGGATGACATTCGAGAAGAAAGTCATCTTCTCTTCCAGAAGCTCCTTCTCCCGTTTCTGCTCGGTCTCCTCCTGAAGCTTCCTGTGCCTTGCCTCCTGCCTCTTGATGATCAGGAGGATGACCGCCGCCGCGGCGAGAAACACGGCCAAGGCTATTATGAATATCCCCTCGCTGGATTGCCAGAACGGCGGGCGGAGCTCTACCAGGATGTCCTTGTGCGCCGTTACACGTTCGCCGGAGGAATCGCTCGTGACTGTCTGGAATGAATATTTCCCTGCGGGGACATTGTAGTAGAAGACTTCCATCCCGGCCGAGATGTCCCTCCATTGGTCCTCGTACCCCTTAAGCCTGCACAGGATCCGGTCACCGGTCAGGAAATCAGAGGACGGGACGGAGAATTTGAGACCGAACGAGTTGTCGCCGGGCTTAAGCCGCACCGCGTCTGTCACATCAATGTTCTCGCTGATGGCCTCGTTCCGGGACGGCACCACGACCTTGTCGCCGATGACCAGGTCGGTTATGGCCACATCCGGATTCCCGCCTCTTGTCTGAAAATCAGACGGATCGAACATCACAAACCCGTCCGTCGATCCGAAAAGCATTCTTCCGTCGCCCAAGGTTATGCTGGACTTGTTCAGAAAGTCATCCACAAGTCCGGACGCGCTGTTGAAGATCTTCAGGGAACCGTTTCTGTCGTTGTATTTGACCAGTCCCTTGTCCGAGCCGAGCCAGAGGTTGCCGTAACCGTCCGCTTGGGCGGAGAAGAAAATCTCTGTGGGCAATGTCGTGATGTTCTCTTTGTTGTAGGGCTTGAATCCGCCTGTCTGTGGGTCGTACCTGAAAAAGCCGGAGCTGAAGCCGATGGCCCAGATCCCGCCGTCCCTGTCCAGGCACATCGAGGAGACCATCTCCGAGACGCTGTCGTCCTGCCAATGGCCGGTGACACTGTCATTGAACCTGTCGTAGGCATAGACTCCCTGGCTGTAGGACGCTACCCAGACCGTGCCGTCCTTGTCTTCCACCATATATTCGATGGCCCTGTCTCCCAGGCACTTCACCTTGTCGAACCTGTCGCCGGAACGGTCATATTCCATCACTCCGACTGACGTGCAGAGGAATATCTCCCCGTCGGAGGATCTGAATATGTAGAGCACGCGGTTGTCGATGTCCATATCAGACACCAGAAAATGCGGGTATGACCTCACCTTGCCCGTCCTTGTGTCGAGCCGGCATATTCCTTTATGGTAGCCTATCCACAGGTAGTCGCCGTCGGCGCACAGGGCGTTTATCCGTTCAGGGAGTCCCTTTACCCCGCTGCAGGCCTTTAATATTCCCGTAGTCGGATCGAGTGTCAGGAGGCCGTTGCCTTTTGTGGCCACCCAGACGGTTCCGTCCCCGTCCTGGGCAAAACTACAGACGGTGCTGCCTTTCAGGGATATCCCGTCAACGGTCCTGTAGAATTTCTGGAACAGGTCTTGGTCCGGATTGTGGTAGTTCACACCTTGTGAGACGGTTCCGACAAACAGGCTTCCGTCAGAGGCAGGCAGTGCCGCCGTGGTATAGTCCTCGGACAGCGAGAAGCGGTCGGCCCCGTTGTGTCTTAATATGGTAAGGCTCTTGTCGTCAGTCTGATACCTGACCAGCCCCGATGTGGCGGGCATCCACAGGACATTCCCGCTTTCGGACAGTCCGACAGGTCTGGAGTCGGCCGGCAACGTCATAAGGACCGAGACCTCGCCGGTCCTTATGTTGAACTCGCACAGTCCGTGGCGTTTGCTGGCGACGAACATCAGACTGTTGGATTTCGGGCTGAGCGCTATGCCCTCGATGTTGTCCTTGCCGAAGTAGCCCGGCTTCCCGGAGGTCTCCAGCCTTTTCATCGCACCGTCTTCGCTTATCTGATAGATGTCATCGCAGTACACGGCCGCGTACATCCTGTCGTTCCGGTCAACGGCGATCCTGTAGATGTCCCTCACGGCCTCGCCCTCGGGATTCCTTGCGTCGATCCTGCTGATTTCTTCCGTGGCGGGATCGTAGCGGAACAAGCCTTGCGCCCGCGAGCCGATCCAGGAGACTCCCTTCGAGTCTTTTTGGATGTCATAGACCCTGTCGTCCAGAAGTCCGGCTCCGGCGGGCTGCCGGAAAGAGTCTTTGCGGTAGTCGTAGATGACGATTCCGTTGTCGGTTCCGATCAGGATATTCCCCGCGGAATCCTCCGAGAGGGCGTTGATGTAATCGGAGGAGACTCCGAGCTCCTGCCTCCCATAGTTCTTGACACGTGTCCCGTCATAACGGTTCAGTCCCTTGTAGGTTCCTATCCAGATGTACCCCCTGCTGTCCTGCATCATACATTTCACCGCATTGTAGGACAGGCCGTCCTTGGATGTCAGGCCGGTGAACCTATATGAGGAGCCGGCGGCGGAAGCGTCGCGCGCTGAGGAGATGAATATGGCCGCTGCTATGGCAAGAACGATTGCGAGATGTGGTTTCATTCCGCAAACATAGGAAACAATTCAGAAAAAACGATGGCATATTCTCGTCAAAAGATGCAACGTTGTCGGCAATTTATGAATATGTCCGTGTCTGTACCAGCCGGAACGGTCTGCGTGAATATTGCTGAAATGCAGTTTTTTGACTATCTTTATACCATTATTTGAATATTAATCCAGCCCATCCGGGCAAAAGGCGGAAGCTTATGAAGAAGAAACTCTGGATATACGACACAGATCCGTACCTGAAGCCGTTTCAGGCGGCGATAGATGCTCGGCACAAAAGGATTCTGGAGGCCGCGGAGAAGATCACGGGCTCGGGGCCCGAGGACCTTGCCACCTGCGTCAACAACCATCTTTACTACGGGCTGCACAAATGTGCTGACGGCTCGTGGGTGATCCGGGAATGGGCTCCGAACGCCAGCAGGATCTACCTGATCGGGGAGTTCAACAACTGGAGGCGCACGTCGGCCTACGAGTTCAAGCCGGCGGGGAACGGCAACTGGGAACTTAGGCTTGACTCTATGTTCTTGAGTCACGGCGAGTTGTACAAGCTGTTCATCGAGTGGCCCGGCGGCGGGGGCGAGAGGATTCCGGCCTACTGCACGAGGCTTGTGCAGGATGACGAGACGAAAGTGTTCTGCGCCCAGGTCTGGGATCCCCCGCAGACATATTCGTGGAAGAACGACAGGGTGCTGCGCAGGCCGCATCCCCTCATCTACGAGTGCCACATCGGGATGAGCTCGGAGGAACGCAAGGTATCCACTTTCAGTGAGTTCCGTGAGAATGTGCTGCCGAGGGTGAAGAAACTCGGCTACGACACGATCCAGATAATGGC
>CAVCRL010000039.1:0-15265 GCA_963604455.1 Lachnospiraceae bacterium
GTTACCTCTATTTCAAGAGCAACCCTTGTATGTCCCTGAGCGACGGAGGCCAGACTCGCCTTGAGGAACTGTTCACGGCAATCGCCAACCGCTCACCGCAATGTGACAATCCCATTGTCTATCAGATCCTTCTGGGCTTGGCGAAAGCTCTCTGCTACCAGATAATGTATGAATATTTCTCCGGAAAGCCCGCCCAGGCCATCGTCACAGACCGCCAGGACACAATATTCCAGAAATTTATGGCCTCTTTGCACAAGAATTACGCGAAAAGCCGCCAGGTCGCATTCTACGCCCAGGAAAACTGTCTCTCACCCAGATATTTCTCACGCATCGTGAAAGACAAGACAGGCCGCACCGCCCAGGAATGGATCTCCGCCGTGGTGATCGATGAGGCCCGCCGCCTTCTTGAAGATCCGGAGAACAGCATCAAGGACGTGGCGTTCAAGCTCGGTTTTCCCAACCAGTCCTTCTTCGGCCGCTATTTCCTCAAATATTACGGCCAGCTCCCGTCAGCCTACCGCACCGCCTCGCTCGAAAAGAATACTTCATTGTAATGTTGCCTGCTGAACAGCAAAAAAAGTAAACAGACGCTTGAATATCGGAAGAAAAGGATTATATTTGCAGTCTGAAAAGTAACATCTTAAAAAACAATAAAGAAATGAAAAAAGGACTTCATCCCGAAACCTACCGCCTTGTAGCTTTCAAGGATATGTCGAACGACACCGTGTTCGTCACCCGTTCCTGCGCCGAGACCAAAGAGACTCTCGTTGTTGACGGAGTTGAGTATCCGGTTGTGAAGGTCGAGATCTCCAACACCTCTCACCCATTCTACACAGGCAAAGTCAAACTCGTTGACACCGCCGGTCGCGTTGACAAATTCTACCAGAGATACAAGAACCGTCAGAAGTAATTTCTGTCACGGAAATGATAGTTTAAGAGGCCGCGGAATTGTCCGTGGCCTCTTTTTTCATCATATTCTCAAAAAAATCGCATTCTGAACGCAAATAATTTTGGAGGTTAAAGATTTTTGCCTATCTTTGCAATCTCAAAACCAAAACGCTGGGTTCGTATAACGGTTAGTACTCAAGATTCTCAATCTTGCAATAGGAGTTCGATTCTCCTACCCAGTACAAGGGTGCCGGAAACGGTGCCTAATGATTAAAAGGAATCGTCCGGAAAGACGGTTCCTTTTTTCGTATATGTTACTACACATCGGCGTTCCCCGTTTGCTTAATCGGTGATATTCATTAAATTTGTATTCATTAAACCAATCACAGATGAAGATGAAAAGGATAACTCTTCTGACGGTGGCTGTTTTGGCTGCCGTGTCAATGTCAGCCGCTCCGAAAACGGCGGAGACAGCCATAAAGGCTTCTGATTCCAGAATAACCTACATCGGCAGGACCGAAGTCAAGGACGGGAATGTCTCGTTCGACTGGACCGGGGTGTACGCAAGGGTAAGATTCCAAGGCAACTCCCTGAGTTTCAAGGTTTCCGACACGAAGAAAAACTACTACAATGTCTGGCTTGACGGCTCTATGGAAGCGGTTCCCGACAAGGTGGTGGCCGTGCACGGCAGCGACACGACAATTGTGATATTCAGCGCCGAGGAACTCAAGGCACGCTTCGGGAAGGACAGGAAAGCCGCGAGGGCTCCGCATCAGGTGATCCTTCAGAAGCGCACCGAAGGCGAACAAGGCATCACAACCATCAGTGAATTCATCACCGACGGCGAGTTCCTTCAGGCCGACGCTCCGAAAGAAAGGGTCATTGAATATATCGGCGACTCCTACACCTGCGGCTACGGCACGGAAAGCCCTAACACAGAGCGGTTCAAGCCGGAGACCGAGAACCAGAACCTGACCTACGCCTGCGCGGTGGCAAGGTACTTTGATGCGGACCAGATTGTGGTGGCCCACTCCGGAATGGGAATCGTCAGAAACTACAACAGCAAATTCACGGACTACTGTATGCCTGAACGATATCTTCAGACATTCGACGGCGTAAAGGAGACAAAATGGGACGCGAAGTCATCATCCGTCAAGCCTGACATCACAGTCATCTATCTGGGTACCAACGATTTCTCAAGAGGGATGCAACCGGCGGAAAGGCTGTTTGTCAAGAACTACATCAAATTGCTGAAAGAAATCAAGGACAACTACGGAGAGGGGCACCAGATCCTTTGTATGACTCCGAAGCACGACTACCTGATGTTTGAATATATCCGCAAGGTGGTTGACAGCTGCGGGCTGCGGAACGTACACATTATGACCTTGACGAACTCCGTCCACAACAATGTGGAGGATATGGGAGCGGACGGCCACCCTAACTATAACGGGCACCGCAAGATAGCCTACACCGTGATTCCGTACATCTCCACGATCACAGGCTGGGAACTGACAGGCAACAACGTAAAATAAACCGATATGACTACAAGAGGTAAAATATTCACCTGGACCGGCGTCATCCTGGCATTGGTGCTGGCCGGATTCATCTATTTCCGCTTCTACTTCGTCTTCGGAGACGGAGTGAAGGCAGGCGAGCTCAACCAGTTCATCTACAAGGGATATGTCTGGAAGACTTATGAGGGCAAGCTTATCCAGGCCGGATTCAGAGGTTCGGCCAAAGGGAGCGGGGCGGCCGTGGAATCCTACATATTCGATTTCTCCGTGGCGGACGAGGAAGTCGCCAACGAGCTTATGCGATGCAGCGGCAAGTCGGTTGAGCTGCACTACAAGGAATATCTCGGGACGCTGCCTTGGCGCGGGATGCAGAAATATGTAGTGGACAGGATAGTGTCAACCTCAAACCCGGTGAACGAATGATGAAAAGGATTATCACTCTTGCCGCGCTTGTGACACCAATGGTTCTCAGCGCGCAGACCGGTGTGGTCGCCACTCATCCGGCCAACAATGAAGGCAAGGCATTGACTATGGAGGAAGCCGTGATGGGCAGGAACGTCCGTCCGACAGGCATCTGGGCATCCTGGAAAGGCAATAGCACCATCATCTTCCGCAAGGACGGCAAATGGATGGCCGAGAATCTTGCCAATGGTGAGATCAGTGAATATGCCGCCACGGGATTGCCGGAAGGATTCCCTGAGAACGCCGAGAACATCACCTCAAACGGGAACGGAGCATACGCCTACACGATCGGCCAGAGCCTGTACTTGTTCGATGGCGGTTCCGTCAGCGTCGCCGAAAGCGAGAACAGCCAGATCACCTACGGACAGACCGTCAGCCGCAACGAGTTCGGAATCGAGAACGGAATATTCTGGTCTCCGGACGGATCCAAGCTGGCTTTCTACAGAAAGGATGACAGCAAGGTCACGGACTTTCCTCTCCTTGACATCACCACACGTACCGGCTCGCTCAAGAGCATCAAGTACCCGATGAACGGGATGGACAGCGAGAACGTCAGGCTCGGAGTCTATGACAGAGCCACGGGCAAGACCGTATGGTGCGATGTGGATGAATATGGCTACGATCAATACCTCACGAACATCAGCTGGTCTCCGGACAGCAGGAACATATTCATCCAGGTTCTTGACCGCACCCAGAAACATCTGAAACTGAATATGTACCGCACGGCCGACGGATCATTCGCCCGTACAGTGTTGACCGAGGACGACTCCCGCTATGTGGAGCCGCTCGATCCACTGCGTTTCGTCAAGGGGACATATTCATTCATCTACAGGACCAACAACCGCGACGGGTTCCGCAATCTCTACCTCTGTGACACATTAGGTACAGTCAGGAGGCTGACATCTGTTGACGCTGACGTCGAGTACCTTGCCAATGACGGAAGGTTCGTCTATTACACGTCTGCGGAGGTGTCGCCGGTCGAGAACCATCTGTTCAGGATCGAGGTCAAGATGTCGCTTCGACATTCCCAGCGGCCGAAAAACGGGTCCCAGAACTTGTCAAAGGAACAATCCCTGTCAAGAATCCCGGCGGACATCGTCGCCAAAGCCAAGTTCGGGAAGCCAGTAAGACTTACGGCAGAGGAAGGATGGCACACGATCAGCCTGAACGACGACTGCACGAAGTTCATCGACAGCTACAGCAGCTTCAACGTCCCTCAGGTAACGGATCTCAGGGCTGCTGACGGGAAACTGATCAGAAACCTCTCCACGGCCTCTGATCCGCTCAAGGACTACAAGACCGGAGAAGTACTCTTCGGAACTGTCAAAAGCGCTGACGGACAGTACGACAACTGGTACAGGCTCTTCCTCCCGACAGATTTCGACCCGGCCAGGAAATATCCTGTCATCCTCTATGTCTATGGCGGTCCTCACTCTCAGATGGTTCAGAACACCTGGCTCGGACAGGTCAGAATGTGGGAGATGCTGATGGCCCAGAAAGGTTACATCGTCTATGTGCAGGACAACCGCGGGACACAGAACCGGGGAGCCGAATACGAAAAGGCTATCCACCGCCATTGCGGCCAGAACGAGATGGCCGACCAGATGGTTGGCATCAATATGCTCAAATCGCTGCCGTTCGTGGATTCGGACAGAATTGGAGTACACGGCTGGAGCTACGGAGGCTTTATGACCATCTCGCTTATGACCAACTACCCAGAGACATTCAAGGTCGGTGTGGCCGGCGGACCGGTCATCGACTGGAAATGGTACGAGGTGATGTACGGAGAAAGGTATATGGACACCGAGGACACCAACCCTGAGGGCTTCGCCCAGACAAGCCTCATCAACAATGTGAAGAACCTCAAGGGCAAACTGCTCATCTGCCAGGGGGCCATCGACAACACCGTTGTCTGGCAGCACAGCCTGAGCTTCGTCCAGAGATGCATAGAGGAGAACGTCCAGCTGGACTATTTCCCTTACCCTTGCTCCGAGCACAATGTCTTCGGCAGATGGAGGATCCATCTTATGGACAAGGTCACCAACTATTTCGATGACTATCTGAAATAATACGGCAGACTCACAGTATATTGAGTATCTGTTTTTTAACCTCAAGTCAGGCGACCCGTCACAGGCCGCCTGACTTCTTAAATATTATGAACTAACAAGACAGATTTCACGGAAGCGGAGCGCTCACGCCATCCTTGATGGCCTGGAAAGTATAAGTATCATTTCCGAGAGTGCAGGATGCCACATAAGGATCAGCCTCTTTATAGCTGAACTTTCCCGTAGTCTTGCCATAATAAGCGTCACGATACTTGAACTGCACGAATTGGAGGTCAAAATTGTTATAGACATTCCTTATGATGAACGGTCCGTAGCTTGCTGCCTTTATATTGCCATTGCTGACATACAGGCTGACACCTACAGTGTTCTTTATGCTGACTCCTCCCAACATTCCGCTTACGGCAAGCGTTGTCACATTACCACTGCTGTCAGAAGGCTTTGTCTCAGCAAGATAGTCCATAAAAGTGTCATAGCGCTTGAACCTGAAAACATCCGTGGACTCATCATAATAGGCCTTCTTCAGATACACGTGGCCGAACGTCGAGTAATCAAAGGAGAAACTGAATGAGGTCTGGCCAAGGATCAGCTCGTAGTTCGTCCTGTTGACCGTCACCTTTTCCGTCCCGTCGGCCGACATCACAAGCTTGCCGTTGTCACTTGTGTATGCCGCGTCTCCGCTGCCACCTTTCAGTCCAGCCACATCCAACGACCCGATAGTGCAATATTCAGGGATGATTGTCTCGGAGGCGGAGGCGCTTTGGATTCCATAATCCGGCAAATAATCCGAATAAATGGCGGCCTGACCCGAACCCGACACCGGAATATGGTGTATTCCAACCACCGAAGGAGCCTTTCCGTCTCCGAATATGACAGGCTCGGTTCTCTCGCTGGCCACAGTGCCGAAAGGACGCCCCCATCTGCGCACAACATCACGTGTGCTGAACTTGATGAAATGGTCTCCTTGGCTATAGTCATTAGGCTGCTGGCCGAACCTGCCGAATGAATATTTTCTGAAACTCATCAGGTCACCAAGGCTTCTATAGTAGAAATATCCAAGGCCGGCACCATTGCATTGTGGGAACGACAAGCCTCCCCATCCGGATTCCTCTACGCCTTCCACGGTTCTGGTCACCAGATAGTCAGCGGTGACATATCCATCCTCCCAGCTTGATCCCGTCATCCGCACTGACATTCCTACCTTGTAGGGTACACCACAGGTCGCCGCTATCCTGTCCGGGTCGGATATGGTCTTCTCACCAAATGAGAAACTTTCCGGCTTTGTCCTGGACGAAAGATCAGAGATGTTCGGCAAGCCTTCGCTCCAATCCGGCAACGCGTCACGCTCAAGATAGATATAGCCCGACGCGTCGGAGGTCTTTGTGTACGACCTTCCGGTCTGATCCTTGAATCTTACCGTGCAATCCGGGATTATGACAGGCCCCGGGCCGGTCACCACAAGAGCACATCCGCCGGAATATGGGTTGACATATTCATAGGTAGTGTCCTTGACAGCGCCGTTCAACCTGACCTTCGCAAGCGCCCGGACCGGTGCGACATTGTACTTTGTCCAGTCCGCCTCCTCAACGTACATAGTGTCAGTAGCCGCGATTTTCTCCCCAGGCTCGCCATCCTCGCCGTTCCGGCCTCTGAGATATTCATAAAAATCAGCCACTGAAACGGCGAAAGTCGGCCATTTCGGGAATATGCTGACGTCATAGACTCCGTTGTCTGGATTGTCAAGACCTTCTTCGCTGAGCACCAATTCTTTCCAAAGATCGTAGGCGGATTTGCCGTTTGAGCCGTCGGCACCATCCTTACCGTCAGCACCATCCTTGCCATCTGAGCCGTCTTTTCCGTCGGCACCGGAATCACCCTTGGCTCCGGCCGCGCCACGGAGATATTCATAGAAATCTGACAATGAGGTCTTTGACGGATCCCATTTAGTGCCAGGATTCTTTGGGTCCTCAAGCCCCGCCGCGGAAGTCACGTCCGCGACCCAAAGCTCGTATGCGGACTTGCCGTTCGAGCCGTCGGCTCCATCATTGCCATCCGTACCGTCTTTGCCATCGGTTCCGTCTTTTCCGTCAGTACCATCTTTGCCGTCAGCGCCGTCCTTACCGTCAGCGCCAGCGTCACCCTTAGGGCCTTGAGCCTTGACACCCGTGTCAATATCTCCGATCCACCAGTTGCCGTTCTCGCCCACATTCGGAGTGATCCCGTCCCTGCCGTCTGTTCCGTCCTTACCGTCCGAGCCGTCCTTGCCGTCAGAACCATCTTTACCATCCGCTCCATCCTGACCGTCACGGCCTTTGGCCGAAATGTTGGTATAGATCGTGTCACGGGTCTCCTTGTTGACGATTATCCATTCCCCGGTCTTCGGATCTATTTCAGGAGTAAGGCCATCCTTGCCGTCTTTTCCGTCGGCACCATCCTTGCCATCGGCTCCAGAATCACCTTTCGCTCCCGCCTTTCCGGTCAAGTACTGGAAGAATTTCAGAATTGAAAGGTCATCAAGAGTGATCTCATTGCCGTTCTGGTCAACGACCTTGCCGCCGGACTCGATTGTCTCCTTGACGTAAACCTTCCACATCTCGTATGCGCTCTGGCCGTCAACGCCGTCATTTCCGGCATCTCCCTTGTCACCTTTGTCTCCCTTATCGCCTCTGGCCTTGATGCCGGTGTCTTTGTCGCCGATCCACCAATTACCGTCCTTGATGTAAGGGATAAGGCCATCAGCGCCATTGTTTCCGGTAAGGAACCAATAGAAATCGGCCACACTGATCCGAGACTTATCCCACTGGGAACCAGGATTGTGCGGATCCTCAACTCCGGAAGCGACATATTCCTTCCACAATTCGTATGCGGACTTGCCGTCCGTTCCGTTCTTCCCGTCGGTGCCGGCTGCTTTTACTCCGGTGTCCTTGTCCCCGATCCACCAATTTCCATCCTTTATGTATGGAGTGTCACCATTCTTTCCGTCATTGCCATCCTTCCCTTTAAGGTAAAGAAAGAAGTGATTGATGTCGGTGGAGCCGGTGTAATCTATCAGTTTTTCCTGAACCGCCTTGACCCACAGCTCATAGGCCGACAAACCATCCTTTCCGTCCTTTCCCGGGACTCCTTGAATGCCCTGCTCACCGCGAGGCCCGACAGGCATTGTCACCTCAAGCGAGTTGCAGGAAGCAAGCGCGGACGCTCCCATCAGCGCCACAGCCAAAATTCTGAATACGTTCTTCATATCTGAATATGTTTGTTATTGTTTTTTAAGATAATTCCAAAGTGATTCCGACGAGACCCTCTCTATGACAACCTTACGGTCTCCCCTACGTTCCTCGTCAGAAGCGGAGGCGGACATCAATGCCACCCGCTTTCCGAATCCACGGTAGCATAGCCTTGAGGCCGGGATTCCCCTTCCGACCAACGCGTCATAGACCGCCTTCGCGCGAGCCCGTGAGAGTTTCTCGTTATACTTGTCCGAGCCTTTAGCGTCAGTGTAGCCAGCGACAAGGAACCGTGCGTCCGGGAACCGTGAAAGCGTGTTCGCTATCTCGTCAAGAGTGAACTGGGAATCCGCCGTGATCGTGGCCTTGTCAAAGTCGAAGTTCACATTGTCCATCATCTCGGCAAGGGTCTTCTCCAAAGGGATCTCTTTGACGACCTCCTTTATGACCTCCACAGGCACCTCCCGGACTGTTTCCTTTTCCACAACCTTCTCCGGGAACATTCCGGCATAATCATTCGGATGCCGGTTGACGTAACGGTCAGCGACGGATTTGTTCTTGTCCGCTCCGCCAAGCCTCAACAGTATTCCGGCGGTAGCCTGGGCGAAATTGATCCCGTCCGTTCCGAACGAGTGGAAATACTGTCCTTGGACCCGCACACCAACCCTGTTGCCAAGCCAACCGATAATTCCTATGCCGGCTGAGACAGGGAAGAACGTGTCCGCGTCAAAAGTATATCCTTTGTTCCAAGCGTCCTCCGCCTTCCAAAGAGCCTCTTTGGTGACATCCCCTGTGAACTGTCCGAAATATGATGTCGGGAAGCTTTTGTGGAAACAGTTCACTCCAACCCTGACATACGGCCGGATCCACTCGCTTCCTACAAATGGGCGGAACTGAAGCCCCGGCCCCGCCTGCAATGAATATCCTTGCTTGGAGACCGCCGCCTGATCATAGTAACGGGCAAGGCCGATGTTGGCCTGAAGATCAGCGTAAAGCCATTTTTTCAACTCCATAGCCGAATACACATCCACTCCGCCGTAGATCAGTTTCTCGTCAAGGGTAAAGACATAGTCTCCTCCGGCGGTCTGGTGAAAATTCGTCACTGTGGTTCTTGTGATGTTGGTCGCCGAGCCCCCGAGACCGAACTCCCACGCCCTGTGAGCCTTCGCCGCTCCGCTCTGTGAATATGCCGCCATAGGGCAAAGCAAAGCCAGCACGGTGGCGCAGGCCACCCTGTACAGATTGTTTTTCATAATATTCAAAAATTAATTTGGTGTCAGATATTCCGTGCCCTACTTCATCGCATATTCGGTAAGGTTTTCAATGCCGGGAATGCCGTAATAGGCCGCTATCAAGTCACCCTTCAGGTAAATCTTGGAACCAAGCAGCTCAGGATGATCGGCAAGATTCAGGGCCGAACGTATGTCCCCCTTAGCCAGTTTCACGGACAGACAGGAACTCTTGGTGGTTACCGAGGAACGGGATGCGATGGCTATGCACGTCATTGACGAGAACGGAGCGTTGAAGGAGATTCCGTCCTTGGACGAGGTCAAATCACCTCCGACGATGTAGCCGCAGACCCAGACTCCTTTCTCGCCGATATGTTCCTTCGCCTGCGCGACGCTGTAAGCCGTTGACTGGCTGGTGCCAGGATCGCCGCCCGTTCCGGATCCTATCTCGTATGACAGGCTGTTCCACACTCTCGAAGTGTCCACTGTGATGGCAAGTTTTCCTCCCTTTTCCGGGTCGGATGGCTTGGAGGAAGGGCAGGATATTCCCAAAGTGAGAATCTCGCAAGGGTCAAGGAATCTTGTCAGCAGCACATTCGAGGAGGTTCCGTCATTCATCACGACAGAGACATTGCCTGGACTGAAATAGCCGATGCGTTTTTCCGCCATACCAAATCCCAGTTCTCCATCGGAAGAAGTCACCTTGATCGAGCCGTTAGGATAGACCGACTTGAAATCAGAGTCAATCTTCAAACGCACTCCGGAATTAAGCTGCGTACAGTTCAGCCGAGCCTTGACCTCCTTTCCGGACTGAACGACAACGACTTGCTCATCACCGAACTGGGGAGCCGAGAATTCAGGTTTCTCAAACTTCCTTGAGACAGCCTTGACAGTATAACTGCCAGGATTGAGCAGCATAGATTCCGGAGAATCACCATAAGTTCCTTCGTAAAGGGTTTCACCGGCCGAATTCTTGACCGTCAGCACAAACGCGTCCGTGTCCGGCAGATCCAAGGCGGATCTTGTGGACAACCGTGAAGAGAAATTCCAACTTAACGTCCCCTGTACGTTCTCAGAAGGAATCTTGTTGCAGGACACCGCCGCCACAGCCAACGCCATTGACCCGATGACGGCGGTTCTCAAGAGGATTCTAATAGAATTCTTCATAGTTGAAAAAATTAACGGGCCGCACCGTTGCGGACCGTCAGCAAAAGTATGGCAACAAAACAGAAATAATGAACAGAAACAAAAAAATCGGCATTAAAAAACATATAGTTTATGTTTCTTATATAAAATTCACGGGGCAAGCGCATTCACTGCGTTCACCCCGCTACTTAACCTAAACTTAAACTATGAAAAACTTCACGTCAAATATACAAATTCTTTTAAACAAAACAACTATCTGAAACGATTTTTTATGCTGTTTTTGTTTATCTTAGGCAAAATTCGCCAAAAATTGCCTTTCAGAGGGTCAAAAAGCCCCGGATCAGAGGTGAAAATCACTTCGCCTCACGAGCTGTCTCAAGAAGATCTCTCACCGCTTTTTGGGCCTTGACACTTGGCCGCAAAGCAAGAATAACAATGGCAATGACAAAAACACTACCAAAAAGAACCGTGAATATTCCTGCTACCCCGTCTATGCTGAATATTCCCAAAGCGATGAATATCACGGCAAGCAGCAGCGTCACAAGAACCTTCCCTTTCCGGTTCTTGTTTCCTTCCTTGACACAAAGCGCATAGCGCCGGATTTCCTCTCCGTCAGCATTTGTTCCCACAAGACCGGCATCCTCCAGCCGGCAGGAAATGGCCCGCCAACGCAGAGGTGTTGACCAGTCCACGAACAAGTCGCACTCCCCTGTCGTGTCCGGAAGTTCCTCCGGTGATATCTCATTGGCCCTTTTGACCTTACCAAGTTTTGTCAACTCCGCCTTGATGCCTCCCAGCACCGTCCCGAACGGCTTTTCGCTCGTGAACAGCACCATTCCCGCATCCATCATCTGTACTTTCTTGTCAATCATACCGCAAATGTACAAAAAAAGACTGGCCCAAACGGACCAGTCCTCAATAAATATCACGTCTCGATTACGAGAAGTTATCGTAAAGAATGCTCTCAGGCTGCACTCCAAGGCTGTCAAGCAGCTTGTTGACGGAAGCTACCATCATAGGAGGTCCGCACATAAAGTACTTGATGTCCTCCGGAGTGTCGTGGTCCTTGAGGTAGGTCTCGTACATCACATTGTGAACGAAACCAGCCGTGTACTTGACTCCAGCGGCGTCAGCTGCCGGATCAGGACGGTCAAGGGCCAGATGGAAGTGGAAGTTAGGGAACTCCTTCTCGATCTCGGCGTAGTCCTCAAGGTAGAATGCCTCGACAAGGCTGCGCGCTCCATAGAAGAAGTGTACCTCACGTTTTGTCTTGAGAGTCTTGAACAGGTGCATGATGTGGCTTCTCAAAGGAGCCATACCGGCGCCACCACCCACGAAGATATATTCCTGAGAATCAGGATCATTCTTAGGGAGAAGGAACTCACCGAACGGACCGGAGATCCAAACCTTGTCGCCCGGCTTGCGGGTGAAGACATAGGATGAACCGACTCCCGGAGGAACAGGCAGCATCTTGAACACGCCCTTAGGCTGGCTCCTGTCAAACGGAGGAGTGGCGATACGGACGTTCAGTTTGATGATGTCGCCCTCAGCAGGATAAGAGGCCATAGAGTAAGCCCTGATCGTAGGCACCTCGTTCTTCGTCTTGATGCCGAAGAAACCGTACTTCTCCCAGTCGGCCTTGTAGATGTCATCGACGTCAATAGTCGAGAAATCAAGGTCGTAGGCAGGGATGTCGATCTGGATGTACTCACCGGACTTGAAGTCAAGATGAACTCCCTCAGGAAGTTTAACCGTGAACTCCTTGATGAAGGTAGCCACGTTCTTGTTGGAGATGACCTCGCACTCAAGTTTCTGAACGCTGAGCGTTGACTCAGGAACCTGGATCTTGATGTTCTCCTTGACCTTTACCTGGCAACCGAGCCTGTAGCCGTCCTTGATCTGCTTGCGGCTGAAGAAGCCCGTTTCGGTAGGAAGGATGGTTCCGCCACCCTCAAGCACCTGAACCTTGCACTGACCGCAGTTCGCCTTTCCACCGCAAGCGGAAGGAAGGAAAATCTTCTGGTCGGCGAGAGTGTGCAGAAGGTCGCTTCCCTGAGGAACGTCAAGAACCTTCTTTCCGTCGTTGATGTCGATCTTGACAGTGCCGTCCGGAGTAAGCTTGATCTTCACATACAGAAGCAGAGCGACCAGAACCACGGTCACAACCACAATTGTGATGATAGCTGAAATTACTGTTGAAAACATATTCTCTGCCTCCTAATTAGATTGTGAGTCCCATGAAGGTCATGAAGGCCATGGCCATCAGACCTACGGTGATGAATGTGATACCGATGCCTCTAAGTCCGGCAGGAACCTTCGAGTAGGACATCTTCTCCCTGATCGCGGCGAGGGTCACGATGGCGAGGAACCAGCCGATGCCGGAACCGAGCGCATAGACCGAAGCCTCACCAACATTCACGAAATCCTTGTTCTGCATAAAGAGCGAACCACCAAGGATGGCGCAGTTCACGGCGATCAGAGGCAGATAGATTCCCAGTGATGAATATAGTGCCGGAGCGAATTTCTCCACGATCATCTCGACGAGTTGCGTGAAGGCCGCGATGACAGCGATGAATATGATGAAGCTGAGGAAGCTCAGGTCCACACCTTTGATCAAAGCGTCAGGAGCCAGGACATACTTGTTGAGAAGATAGTTGATCGGCAATGTCACAAGAAGAACGAATATAACAGCGACACCAAGACCGGAAGCTGTCTTCACATTTTTCGATACCGCCAGGTATGAGCACATACCAAGGAAGTACGCGAAAATCATATTGTCAACGAATATTGACTTTACGAATAAGCTTAAATATTCCATAATCAGTACTTGTCTTTGTCGTTATTTTTCCTGAAGGTCCTTCTGGATGCTTCTCTGGATCCAGATGATGCAGCCGATGAGGATCAGCGCCATCGGAGGGAGGATCACGAGACCGTTGTTGACATAGCCGGCGGCGTAGAAGCTTTCAGGGATGATCCTCAGACCGAACAATGTGCCGGATCCGAAGAGTTCACGGAAGAAAGCCACGACGATGAGGATCAGGCCGTAGCCGACACCGTTGGCGAGACCGTCAAGCAGTGAAGGGATCGGCTTGTTGCCGAGGGCGAAAGCCTCGATACGTCCCATCACGATACAGTTCGTGATGATAAGGCCGATGTACACGGACAACTGCTTGTCGATTCCGTAAGCATAAGCTTTCAGGAACTGATCGACAAGGATTACCATCATAGCCACGACAACCAGCTGCACAATGATACGCACGCGGTTAGGAATCGTGTTTCTCATCATCGAGAGCACCAGGCTGGAAAGTCCGGTGACGATGATTACCGAGAGAGCCATAACAAACGCTCCCTTGAGCTCGACTGTTACAGCGAGGGAGGAGCAGATACCCAGCACAAGGACAGTGATAGGGTTGCCCTTGAAAATCGGGTTAAGAATCGTTTCTTTGAGTTCTTTGTTCATATTACTTCCTCCTTGATTATTCAGTTACAGGGCATTTAACCGCTGACGAGTCGGAGCAGCAGCCTGCCTCGGAATACTCTGAGCAGCAAGGCTTCGAGCCGTCGCACTCACCTCCACCGCAGCACTCCTTCACCGGAGCGGCTGATGAAAGGAAAGGAACGTAGGCCTTGAGCCAGAAAGCGATGGCGTCTCCAAGACCCTTGCTGGTCATTGTCGCGCCGGTGATGGCGTCAACCGAGCTGTTCTCATCCGCAGGTGTACCAACCTTGACGACGCTGAACACCGGATCAGCGGCCACATTCACCTTCTTGCCGATGAACTCAGCCCTGAAAGACGGATCGTCCTTGATCTTGGCGCCGAGACCAGGAGTCTCGCTGTCGTGATCGAAGTAAGCGCCAACGATTGTCTGAAGATCCTCGTCCAGAGCGATGTAGCCCCAGATAGGTCCCCAAAGACCAGCGCCATAGACAGGGACGACAGTGACAGACTTTCCATCCTTGTTGAAAACATAGACCGGAAGGTCAGCGGCGTCGGAGCCGTCCTTGATGTTCTTGTTCTGAGCCTTGAGACCATCCTGAAGCTCGATGCTCTTGACCTCGGTGTTGAGGTCACGGACCTTCTCGCCTTTCAGGTTGATGGTGTAGGCTTCCTTGATGTTCTGTGAATATGCTTCCAGAACCTTGTCGTTACCCATAGCGCTGCACTCGTCCTTTGTGTAGAACTGTGCGGCTGTCAGCATCTGGCTGATGGTCTCGGCCTTGATGTTGGCGTCCTGCTTTGGTTTGAGCGTCATAGCCACAAAGGCGAGAATCGCTGCGACAAGGGCCACGACAGCTGTCGTGTAGATTACTGTGTATGCGTTACCGTTAGTATTCATATTCCTTGAAAATTAAGCGATTGTAACCTTTTTTGCTCTTCTGCCCGTAGCGGCTGATGTCACATAGTGGTCGATCAGCGGAGCGAAGGTGTTCATAAGGAGGATGGCCAGCATCATACCCTCGGCGTAGCCTGGGTTGAAGAGTCTGACTACCACGCAGAGAGCGCCGATGAGGAATCCGTAGATCCACTTGCCGGTCTCGGTCTGGGCTGAGGTGACAGGGTCGGTCGCCATAAAGACTGTACCGAAAGCGAAACCACCCATAACGAGCTGATAGTAAGCAGGAACGTCAGTAGCTCCGCAAACGTTGCCAAGCCAGCCTACGAGAAGGGCTCCCGCAACTGAGGAAACCATAACCTTCCAGCTTGCGACACCTGTCCAGATGAGGATGACGGCGCCGAT
>CAVCRL010000039.1:15503-17427 GCA_963604455.1 Lachnospiraceae bacterium
GGGTTCAGGAAGTTCATTCCTGTGCCGCCGAACACTTCCTTACCGAATATTACCGCGAAAGCCACCGCGATGGCAAGCATCCAAAGCGGAACGTCCACAGGGACGATCAGCGGAATCAGCATACCGGAAACGAGGTAACCCTCATTCACCTCCTCGCCCTTGATCTGGGCTGAGGCGAACTCGATGCCAAGACCTACGATGTAGGCTACAAGGTAGAGAGGCAGGACCTTGAGAAGTCCCCAGAAGAACTGGTTCCAGAATCCCTGAAGGTCTCCGACCGCGAGATTGTGCTGATAGCCGACGTTCCACATACCGAACAAGGCAGCCGGAACCACAGCCAGCACAACGATGATCATTATTCTCTTAATGTCAACGGCATCCCTGACGTGAGCGCCTTTGGCTGTCACGGTCGCAGGGACGCGGAGGAAGGTGTCAAAGGCATCCCAGGTAGAATGCAGCCACCCCAACTTACCGCCTTTCTCGAAAAGGCCTGGTTTTACTGTGTTTTCTTCCATAGCGATAATCCTTTAAGCCATTTCCTTTATCATAAGGTCGATTCCCTTGCTGATGATAGCCTGGATGTCGTTCTTTGAAGGATCCACGAACTCGCAAAGGGCGAAGTCCTCAGGAAGAACCTCATAGATACCGAACTGCTCCATCTTCTCGATGTCTCCGGCAAGGCAGGCCTTGATCAGATAGACAGGGAAAAGATCCATAGGGAGAACCTTTGAATATACATCCGAAACCACGAACGCGCGCACGCCGCCGTGGGTGTTGGTGTCCATATTGTACTTCTTCTTAGGCAGGAGCCAGGAGAAGTAAGTCATAGAAGAGCTGAACTGGTTGAACCTGAAAGGTTTCGCCCATCCGAGCACTTCCCTTTCACGGCCTTCCTTGATCAGAGAGACCTGATTGTCGAAGAATCCGAGGTAACCGTCCTCGCCGACATTCTCGCCGGAAAGCACGTCACCGCTGATGAAACGAGTCTCCACACTGTTGTCATAGAATCCCTTGAGAGCCTTGATCGGCATTCCCGGAAGGGTAACGACATAAGAAGCGTCCTTGACAACCGGTCCGGTAACGGCCACCTTGCGGGTAAGATCCAGCTTGCCGGTCTTGAAGAGCTTTCCGATGGCCGCGAGAGCAAGCAGTGACAGAGTCCAGACCGTCTCACCTTTCTTGATAGGAGAGATGTGGCTGATCTGCACACCCACATTGCCTGCCGGATGCTTCTTTCCGTTGACTGTGTGGACAGTAGCATCGGTGAGTTTGGCGAAAGCCGAAGCGTCGCTGTTCACGCAGACGTGAACCTTGGCGAGCTTTGACACAGCCGTAACACCTGCCTGGATGGCGGCGACCTCATCCTTGAAGGCGAACTCAGCGTCAGCCGCGAGAGGAGCCGTCGAGAATGCGGACACGAAAATAGCCTTAGGTGTCAAAGCCGGATCGGCGATGATTCCGTAAGGCCTCTGAATGATGAATGGCCACAGACCGCTCTTGAGAAGGATGTCCTTCACCTCCTCGGCCTTCAGACCGGAAGGATTCTTGGCTCCGAAATCGACGGCCTCATTGGCGCCGTCAGCCTTCACGAGCACAGCGAGGAGTTTCCTCTTCTCTCCCCTGACGATTCCCTGAACCGTTCCGCTCACCGGAGAGGTCAGGAGAATGTCCTGGTGCTGTTTGTCTGCCAAAACAGGGGATCCTGCCAGAACCTTGTCACCTTCCTTCACGAGAAGTCTCGGGGAGAACCCCTTGAAATCCGTCGGTTTGATGGCAACTGTGTCAGGCACGATCGTCTTCTTTGCTTCTAGGGCCGCCACTCCGCTGATCGGAATGTTCAGACCCTTTTTCAAATCGATGATGTTTGACATATAAATAGTGTTGATTGTAATTACAACCGTATATTTTACAACTTGCAAATATA
>CAVCRL010000040.1:0-17331 GCA_963604455.1 Lachnospiraceae bacterium
TCGTGATGACCATATCCTCGTCGGCGTAGAAGTCCTCCGGGTTGAATTCCTCGGCTGAAGGACGGATCTCGGTCCTTCTCGGATCGGCGTATTTGTTCTTGAGTTCGATGGTCTCAGCCTTGATGACCTTCATCTGCTCCTCGACGCTTCCGAGGATCTCGTTGCAGCGGGCGATGAACTTCTCAAGCTCGTCATATTCAGCCTGAAGCTTCTCCCTCTCCAGTCCGGTCAGTTGACGGAGCCTCATCTCGACAATGGCTGTCGCCTGGGCGTCCGTGAACTCGAACCGTGAGATCAACTCGGCCTTGGCCTCGTCCACATTGCTTGAATGCCTGATGATGTGGATGATCTCATCGATGACATCGATGGCCTTAAGCAGACCTTCGAGGATGTGGGCCCTCTTCTGAGCCTTGTCCAGCTCGAACTTGGTCCTGCGGATGATGACATCGTGGCGGAACTCCACGAAGTTGGCGATCATATCCTTGAGGGACAGCGTCCTCGGACGGCCCTTGACAAGGGCGACGTTGTTGAACGCGAAGCTGGACTGGAGCTGGGTGTACTTGAACAAGGTGTTGAGCACGACGTTGGAGTTGCTGCCCTGCTTTACCCTGATGACGACGCGGACACCCTCGCGGGAGGTCTCGTCGTTGATGTAGGTGATGCCCTCGATCTTCTTGTCCTCGACCATCTGGCCGATCTTCTCGATCATCTCCTTCTTGTTGACCATATAAGGGATCTCGGTCACAACGATGGTCTCACGACCGTTGTCAGCGACCTCGATCTCGGTCTTGGCTCTCACGACAACCTTACCGCGGCCGGTCTCGTAGGCCTCCTTGATCCCGCTGACACCCATTATGATGCCTCCGGTCGGGAAGTCCGGTCCCTTGATGTGCTGCATCAGGCCGTCCGTGTCGATGTCCGGGTTGTCGATGTAGGCGCAGATCGCGTCACAGCACTCGCCCAGATTGTGCGGAGCCATATTCGTGGCCATTCCGACGGCGATACCAGACGAACCGTTCAGAAGAAGCAGCGGAGCCTTTGTAGGCAGAACAGTCGGCTCCTCCTCGGTGTCATCGAAGTTAAGGGTCATATCCACAGTGTTCTTGTCGATGTCGGCAAGAACGTCGTCTGTCATCTTCTGAAGCTTGGCCTCGGTGTACCTCATAGCGGCGACAGGGTCACCGTCCATAGATCCGAAGTTACCCTGACCAAAAATCATAGAGTAACGCTGGTTCCAAGGCTGCGCGAGCCTGGCGAGAGCGTCATACACACTGGAGTCGCCGTGCGGATGGTACTTACCGAGCACCTCGCCGACGATCTTGGCGCACTTACGTGTAGGCCCTGAATATGACAGGCCGAGTCCGTCCATTCCGAACAGAACCCTCCTCTGCACAGGCTTCAGGCCATCCCTGACATCAGGCAGCGCACGCGAGACGATAACGGACATCGAATAGTCGATGTACGCGGTACGCATCTCGTGGTCAATCTCAACCGGTTCGATGATGCCGGTCTGGCCTTCCTCTTTCTTTTCCTCAATATCCATATTCCGATGTTGAATACATTATAGTTAAACACGCAAAATTAGTAAAAAAAACCGAGAGAGACAACAGTGCCAGAAGCCTCCGTTTCCGATGAAAAATATTTTCGCACTTGTACAGCGTTTTGGCACAAGCACGCACTACCTTTGCATCAGAAACAAAAAAAACACAATGTTATGAGAAACACTGAATATAATCTCGAAAAGCTCGCCTCAATGATCTCGTCAGAATCATCGTTCACAGCCCTTATGGAGATAATGGGAGATATGGGACTGGAGTTCGAGGGAGCCGTCAAGAACGCATAATCATTTGACAGCCAAGGCAGTCTCCTCTTCCTTCAAGGACACGAGGGTGTTCTCCTTGTCCGCCGTCAGGCCGACCCGGAGAGTCCTTAGCACGGAAGAGCCCTTCTTCCTCCTGCCTTGAAGAATCCTGTCGGAGATGATGAACTCCGACACCGGATCCTCGACATATTTCATCACGGCCCTCTTCAAAGGCCTCGCTCCGAAAGCCGGATCGAAACCGGTGTCTGCGATGAAGCGTTTGGCTGAAGGGGTGACAACCAACTTGTAGCCGGCCTCCTCGGCTCTGGCGCGGAGATCCTTCAACTCGATGTCGATAATCTTCTCGATGTCCTCCTTGGTCAAAGCGTTGAAGAATATCCTTTCGTCCACCCTGTTGATGAACTCCGGAGGGAAAGACTTTCTTATGGCCTTTTCCAAGACACTCTGACGGTTCTTCGAGACACTCTTCCCGGAAGTGGCGAAGCCGACCCCGCTGCCATATTCATCAAGCTCGCGGCTGCCGACGTTGGAGGTCATTATGACGATGGTGTTTCTGAAGCTCACGACGCGGCCGTTGCTGTCCGTCAAACGCCCCTCGTCAAGCACCTGAAGCAGAATGTTGAATATGTCCGGATGGGCCTTCTCGATCTCGTCCAGCAAAACGACGCAGTAAGGCTTCCTGCGCACACGCTCGCTGAGCTGCCCGCCCTCCTCGTAGCCGACATAGCCTGGAGGCGCTCCGACAAGACGGGATACTGTGAATTTTTCCATATATTCACTCATATCAATTCTGACCATATTCTCCTGAGAGTCAAAAAGATATTCAGCAAGGCACTTGGCGAGTTGGGTCTTGCCGACTCCGGTCGGGCCGAAGAAGAGGAAAGTGCCGATCGGGCGGTTCGGGTCTTTCAGCCCGGCTCGGTTCCGTTGGATAGCGCGCACGACTTTCTCGATGGCATCGTCCTGGCCTATGATTCGGCTTTGGAGCCTGCCTTTCATCTTCATAATCCTGTTGCCCTCGGACTCGGCGACCTTGTTGACAGGGATTCCGGTCATCTTCGAGACGACAGTGGCGATGTCCTCGGCATCAACTATATTTCCGGTCCTCTTGTCCTTCGTAAGGTTCAGACGGATCATCGAGCCAGCCTCGTCAAGAGCGTCTATCGCCTTGTCCGGCAGCGACTTGTCGGTGATGTAACGGTCGGTCAGACGGACACAGGCCTCGATGGCATCATCACTGTAGGTGACCTTGTGGAAGTCCTCGTAATTCGGTTTGAGGTTCTCCAGAATCGTGATGGACTGCTGGATGTCAGTCGGTTCCACGACAATCTTCTGGAATCTCCGGTCAAGAGCCCCGTCCTTCTCCACAATCTTGGCGAACTCGTCCATAGTCGTGGCTCCGATGCACTGGAGCTCGCCGCGCGCCAAGGCCGGTTTCAGGATATTCGCCGCATCCAGACTTCCCTGCGCGCCACCGGCTCCGACAATCGTGTGGAACTCGTCAATGAACAGGATTATGTCCGGGTTTGAGCTCGCCTCCTTGATTATCGATTTGAGGCGCTTCTCGAAATCTCCACGATATTTCGTTCCGGCGACAACCGAGGCTATGTCCAAGGAAATCAGCCGTTTCTTGGCCAATGCCGGGGATATGATTCCACCGGCTATCCTCAAGGCGATCCCTTCGACTATCGCTGATTTCCCTACCCCAGGCTCGCCGATAAGCATCGGGTTGTTCTTCTTGCGCCGCCCAAGGATCTCGATGACACGGGCGATTTCGGTCTCCCTGCCGACAACGGGATCCAGTTTTCCCTCGGCGGCGGCCTTTGTGAGGTCAAAGCCGAAGTCCTCGATCACACTCTTCTCCGGTTTGGATTCCTGGCTGGCCTCCTGCTGGTCATCGTCACTTTTGTCCTCCTCTTGCTCCGGATCCTTACCCAGCATCCCCTCGTCGCGCATATACGACAACAGACGACCGTAATCCACTCCGTGCTGCCGCAGATAGGCCTGGCCGTAATTCTCGGTCGTGCGGCAAAGAGCCAGAAGAAGATGCAGAGAGTTCGCCTCTGTAACGCCTTGCTTGGAAGCCTCCAGAACGGTGATGCTCAAGACGTTCTGGGCGTAACGTGTAAACGAGATCTTGTCCGACTCCGCATAAAGGATCGGCTCGTTTGTGAATATATGACTGTCGATGAACCGTTTGAAGTTGTCTGCGTCTATTCCAAGACCCATCACAGTCCTGAAGGCGGCGTTGTCGCCGTGGCGAAGTACTCCCAGGAACAGGTGGTCGGGTCCTATGCCGTAACTGCCGGTCCGCATCGCCTCGTCCTTGGCGTAGCGGATTATGTCGTTCAGTTCACCGGATATTCTTATTTCCATAAATAATATATTTCAGCATAAACGCATCGCATTATACGAAATCTTATGCCTGTCACAAAATTACCATAAATTTGTGACAAGACAAAAATGACAAGGGAAGTCAAGGATAGAGAAAAGTCCACCGAAAGGGTTGATGTTGTCAGATTTTAGTTGTATCTTCGCCGTGTCAGTGAGCACCTATTATGTTGAATTTGACAGCAATGATTCTGGTTAGATCCCTGACATTATCAAGCCCTGATAAGAGTTTCTCTATCAGGTTTTTTGAATACTTGGCAGCCTGTTGGCTGTGGAATTCAGTATAATTGGCAATGAGCCATCAGATTTACCTCAAGTAGATGACGAAAACAATTAGCGTATATGGGAGAGAACATTGATTTGCTCGTGAAGGAGCTCTGCAAACTTCCAGCAGAGACCGGTTGGCTTGAGTTCAAGGAGAACAACTGCGATCCTATGATGATCGGAGCGGATATCAGTGCTTTGGCGAACAGCGCAACCCTGCTTGACCACGACTGCGCTTATATGATTTGGGGCATTGAGGATGATAGCCACAACATCATCGGTACGACCGTCAGGCTTCCGCAGGAGAAGAAAGGAGGCCAAGAACTGGAGAATTGGCTTAGATACCTATTGTCAAAGAATGCTGATTTCGGGTTCTTGAATACAGAGATTGACGGAAAGCACATTGAGGTTCTGAAAATCCATAAGGCGATGAATGAGCCTGTGGCATTCCAGAACGTGGATTACATACGAAGTGGAAGCTATACAAAGAAACTCTATGAGTTTCCGGCGTTGAGGACTCAGCTTTGGGACAAACTTCGGCACAGCCAGTTCGAGGATGTTTTCATCAAGGAGAACCTGCATTTCACTGACGTAATACGGCTGATAAACATTGATGCTTACTTCTCTCTGCTTGGAATACCTCAACCATTAGACGAAAACGGAATTGCGCATTATCTTCTGGAAGACGGAATTATTGCGAAACTGGATAACGGGCTATATTCGATCACCAACCTCGGAGCATTGCTCTTTGCAAAGGATCTGAACGAGTTTTCAAGACTTGGAAGGAAAGCGCTGAGGGTTGTGCAGTATGCCGGTGTCAATCGTTTGGCGATACAGAAAGAGGAGACTTTCAGCACTGGATATGCCGTCGGATTTGAGAACGCAGTGCGTTATGTTAGCGCACTTCTGCCGAGTGAGGAGGACATTTCAGCGATTCAGCTGACAATGCAGAACAAGTTCCCGATTCCGGTAATCAGAGAGGCCATCGCCAATGCGCTCATTCATCAGGACTTTTACATTTCCGGAGCAGGCCCGTTGGTGGAGATATTCGAGAACCGCATTGAGGTGACAAATCCTGGAATTCCATTGGTGGACATCAAGAGGATTGTCGATAATCCGCCGAAGTCACGCAACGAGAGACTTGCGTCATTGATGCGGAGGCTCAAGATGTGCGAGGAACTTGGCAGAGGCTGGGACAGAATGGTTTTGGCTTGTGAGATGCTATATATGCCGGCGCCTCGCATCGAGATCTTTACAGATTCAACAAAAGTGACTTTGTTCTCACGGATGGAGTTCGCTAATATCCCGATGGAGGATAAGTTATGGTCTTGCTATCTGCACGCTTGCCTGATGTACATCCAGGGTGACGGTCTGACTAACGCGTCGCTCAGGAAGAGGTTCGGTGTCAAGGACTCATTGACCGGAAGCATATCGAGGCTTATCAAGGAAGCGGTAGGACAAGGGCTTGTCAAACCTCTTGATCCGGACACTGCACCACGATATATGAAATATATTCCGGCTTGGGCATAATCTAACTTGACGGCAACTTGATTTTAACTTGCTCGTAACTTGATTTTCGATGAAGAATAGGAGCTAAAACGCCAATAGAAGCCACTGCAAGGCACACGGCGAACTTGACTTTAACTTGCCGGCAACTTGCTGAAGAAACTTTTGATAGGATATGAGACTGCTGATTGAAGAATATCAATACAATGCATCCGATATCAAGGAGAGTCTTTCGGGACGTGAAGCATTGGAGGACATCGACCATCTGGTCAGCGTGAATAATGTATTGATATGAGGAACTGTATAGTAGTTACACTGAAAAGGTACGCGCTGCGTACCCAATTGACTTGGACACACCTTCCACTCACTGACCCTAACCAAATGTCTTGACCTTGTTGGTACATCCAAAGTGCGTTTCCAGTACCAATGGTATCTTTTTGTCCATTTGGTACCCAGAAAGACCTTCTCCCGTACATTTTCTCTCCTATAAAACAATTGGAGAACACTCTTCTATATCTGAAGGATCACGCACACCCGAAATAGCATTTATCTGATAGCTAATGAGCTGATATTCCAAGTACGAGCATATTTGCCCACATGCAGGTCGGTAGCCTCGACGCGCAGCGTTCTATTGAAGTAGTAAGCACATATTTAACATTCTATTTCTCCAGATTACGAGTAATCTACGAAAGTTTTTTTGTACATTTACAAAATCTTAAAAGTTAATATGCTTTGGCCTATACACAATAATAAAAGCAAGTGCTACACTGACTATAAAGATAACCAATGATGGAAGAATCTCTATTTCAGAAGTTCTGCAAATATGTAGACAAGACTATATTCTCAAAAGAGAGTGTAGGGGAAACAGTTGCTTTCATCGTTGACCAAACCTTCATAGATGACTTCTGCAAGGAGGCTGGAGTTAAGGAGGATGTTCTTCTAAGCGAGGTAAGAACAAGACATTATAGTGTATATTCCTGTAATGATATTCTTAGCATCAAAGGGATCATAGCCTTACAGTTATATGCTGCTACAAAACGTGATGATTCACATAAAATGACCGAGAGGAACTATCGGGACCGATTGAATCAGTTATTGGATTGGAACATCGGTGACCTCCAAAAATGGATGGAGGACAATCAGGAAAAATGTTGGAACAGATTGTATAACTGGTGTGACAAGAATGATTTTAGAATTGCCAAATGCGAATTAAAGATGGGATGGGGAAGATATATCCAGTTTCCGATTCAGCAGGCGGCTCGCATATTCACCCAAAAGGATCTTAAGTACATTGCTTATTATTTCGTCAAAAACAATATCCAGCCAGGAGAAGATATTCAAGAAGAGGACTTTTGGCGTATTCTCTCAAAAAAGGATCTTTCATCATACATTAAAACCAATCATGGCCACAAGTTGATGGAGAACGAAGAATATGCTCAGGATGCGCCACGTCAGGTTTATAATTATTATCTTAAATGGGATGGTACCTATATCAGTCCCACAACTGAGAATACGAAGAGTCTGAATGCGGAGAAATGCTTTCTTTACTTAAAGGGGGATTTCTCAAGTATAGATATTCGTGATGAGAGAATGAATCTTGAAAGCCGAATAGAAATAAACGATTCTCTTAGATCTTCTCTTGACCCATACTACTGGTTCAAGAGACATGGATGTATTATATTCCACAAAGATGATACATACGATGATTATTGGGAGGAAACACGTTATCTGGGAAAAGAGGAAGAAGGTCTCGCCCTAATTATTGACGAGCCAATCTCCGAAAGTCCATCTGTCACTTACTATAAGCGAAATGCTGAATTCAGAGACTCGAAACTTATCTTCTCTCATGGAAAGATAAGAATATATCAATTCTCGTTTTCAGACTCTGATCTGCTATCAAACTACTTCTCTACAGAAAGGCGTTTTAGTTTAGATGGAGGATTGAAGATTGGACGAATGAAATTTATGCATGGCGGTGCCCCGATTCTCTGCCTATTTACAAACACGGTGTTTTATATCGATGGGGAAAGACATAATAAGAATCTTGTGGGAGGATACTTAAACCTGAATTATCTACCTATTGGGAAACATACAATCAAAATTCCGAACTCAAGGAAAGTTGAATTTGAGATATTAGAGCCAGTATCAGATCAGACAGATTGGGGTCCTGACTTTAATATGTGGGCCTTCGATAGGAAGGAAGGACTTTGGTCATCAAACAGACGCACAGAAGGAATAGTAGGGCTTGATTTCTCATTGATAAAGATGGTTGAGCAATGTTCTGAAAACGCCGAATCCGACATCACAAGATGGGCGCGATTCCACCTTTCGGGACAGTGTGCAGAAAAAGAAAATAACATTGCTATTAAATTACTATCCAAATAGGTACACTATGGACATTTTTGATTTTGAAAAATACGATGTGATTGGTTTTGTTCAGAAACCAGGTTTCAATAAGGATCATTCAACAATTATAGTTATGGGGATTGTCGATAGAATCAGTAATATCTATATTCATCTTTCAAACTCTGATAAGCTGGCTCTTTTTCCGACAAAAGGTTGTATTTTCGCTTATGGTATGTATACAAAGCACCCTGACTGGACTGGAGAGTGTGTCAGGATAGAAGTAAAGCCTAATAATAGTACAAAAGTTCTTAAAGACAGAGATGACTTTATATGGAACTGGAGCAATATTGAGTCAATATTTGCAAAAAAAGCCGTTAAACTAAAAGATTTGTTGAGGCAAAATGGTGAAGAGAACCACAATATGCTTCAAGCCGCTGGTGTTTTAGGAGCAGATGAGACAAAATATGTTATTTCCGGAGAAAATCTATACGAAATAAAACCAACAATCAGAGTTGCTTCGTATTGGCACCTGTCCGATGTTCGTGACAATATTCTGGATTGTAATGGGCATTACTTTGTCTATGGCATTGAAAAAACGGAGAGTGGGAAAATAGACCTCACTTCCGATTCTCAGCTAATTGACTGGTATAAAAAGAAAATCTTAAAGAAAGAGTGGAGTATAATCTATGAGTCAAAAAGCTTTGAGGCTATTGATGATATAGTCAAGGACACCTTGCAAAAGCCAAACATTCCTTCTAATATCTACGAGAGCCGCCTTTCGAGGATCACATCAATGAGTCATAATATTGACTTGACCTTTGAGGAACTAGAAGACTTGGGGACTAGCCAATGGTTTAAGGATGCCGTTCAAGAAGCGATGGACAAGTCTATTGAACGCTATATCGAACGACTAAACGATAGCCGCAAGGACATAATAGACAAACTCCGTAAGGAACATTCAGAGGAAGAACGAAAGTTGGAAGAGGAGCATTTCCTAAAGATGGAGTCGGAGAAAGAGAGGTTTAACAAAGAGAAGCAACAACTTGAAGATAGTTTATCATTAAAGAAAAATACTATTGTGGACTTGGATAACACTATCTCCAAGAAGACTGCAGAAAATAATGCAATATTGAAGAAGGCCAAAGAGAATATTACATCAATTGAAGCCGAAATCAAATTCAAGAAGAACGAACTCGAAAGAATAGAGTCAAGAAAGGATAGTCTTGTGGAAGACTTTGGTGTCATCCACGATGTTCTAAGGATGTGCAGCATATCCGATACTAAAAAACAGACAAAGCCAACCATCGAAACTATCGATGTGGGAGATACTGATGCATATCCTGCTCCTCAACCTTTCAGAAAGAATATAGAATCATATCTGATTAGTTCGAAAGCAATAATGGTCTCTCTTGACGAACTCATCACAAGGCTTGCGAAGAATAATGTGATTCTTCTTCCGGATGTCAAGACGCTGACCTCACTAATGAACGCTACGGGAAAGTGCAAATATGTAGTAGAATATGTTGGTGTCGATTGGAAATCCTTCAAAGATCTATGGGGCAACGGGTTGGCATCTCTGGTGGATTCATGCTACCAGAATAACACCGTAATACACTTTTTGGTTTTAAGGAACATAAATATGTCTTTCGTCCCCACATACCTACAGCCTATATTCGATATGGAGAACGGGCTTCTGACCTTCTTTCCGGAGACCCACACTAAGTTCCCAGAGAATCTTAAGATACTATGCACGAGGGCATCTGAGAGCGTTATCCCTCTGACACAAAATGTGCTTGAGAACTTCGGATGTGTGGCACCAATAGCGAAGGAGGTTAACCATACCGATGAGAACATACGACTTATTCCTGGGTATATGACATCATCAATGATGGGGAATCTTTCTCCATACTCAGAAATGACTTATAATTCTACGGAGAGCTATATCGATGACTGAAATAACCCATAACAATTTGTTCCATACACAGAGATTGCTCTATGAATGGCTGTGTCTTTCTGGCAAACGGAGCTACGAGGCCATCCGCAAGAATTGTCTGTATCTTGACGAAGCATATTCGTTGGGCTATGGTTCGTCGAGTATCTGGTGGCTTTTCAATCCTCTGGTGAAGACAGGTGTCGTAGATTATGTGGGAGGGAATTACTATGCAGCATGCCCGATGATTTCGCTCGAAAGGAATGGTTTGGTACTTTATTCCGCACCAGGAGGACATTGTGTAGGAGAAGACGAAACTCCATTCGTCGGACTGTATATTTCAACAGAGTCAGAATCATTCCCCGATGCAAAAACATTCGATGCATTATCGGTTCTGCGTACCCTTCCATCCGTGGATAGAATCGTGGATAACTTCCATAAAAGTGTTCAAGATTTAACGGGGGCGCAATTCTATAATCAAAAGAGCGCAAGAGGGCTGACGAAAGAACTGAATGACGGAGCTGTGAGATACTTTTATATTCCCGAAAAAGTGTATGAAAGAGAAGTTCCATCAAGGATAAGCAATCCTGACGCATTCAATCTTGCCTTCTGTTACAGCAGAGCAGTCAACGGAGAGCACACAGGACATTATCGTGAAGCGTCAAATACTCTACGGGTGAATAATTTCGGATTCCCGATAATACTGTTCAGGGTATTACTGGTGGAATCTATGCTTAACGGTTTCATCCCTACTGTTTCGGATTCAACCGTCTCGTTTGAAGGAATCTCGACAAGAGTTACCAAAGAACTGAACAGAATATTATGCAAAACTATTGTGAATGAATAATCCAGTTAAAATATACAATGACCTTCTGACTGTTTATCTGAAATACATAAACAGTGGTCTTCCATTCTCCAGGAACGAATACAATGAGGAGCGCAATGCTCTGATGAGAGAGCAAGGAACCATATCACAGCCTCCTATAATAGAGATTGTTCCGAAGTATAAGGAACAAGCGACCTTGGCACAGTTTTGCGAGAAGGAGGGTGTTTCCAAAGACATCGATGAATTCATCAGTGCAGGTCTGTTCGGTGGCGGTTCCTTGCGTAGCCTGTATGAACACCAGTATGAAGCACTAAAAGAATCATTCATTAACAGAAAGAATATCATTGTAACTACGGGAACAGGTTCTGGCAAGACGGAATGCTTCCTTATGCCGGTAATCGCTGATCTCGTTAAGGAGTCTCGGGATTGGACGCAAAATAGGCCAAGAGCAGTCAGAACTCTAATCCTTTATCCACTCAATGCTTTGGCGGAGGATCAGATGGTCAGACTTAGGAAAGCTCTCAACAGTAGACGTTCAGGTGGAAACGGTGCACTCGACTGGCTTGATAAACATCGGAACGGGAATCGATTCTATTTCGGACGATATACTGGAAACACTCCCGTAAGCGGAACGAGAGACAAGGCAGCTTCAAGGTTGCTTGAGGAAAAGAGAAGCCTTACAGCGGACTGGAACGCGGCAAAGGAGGCTTTCGAACATAATGGCAGTGAAGAACTGATTTATCACGTTCCATGTATGGAACCCGATTCGGCGGAAATGTGGGACAGATTCTCCATGCAAAAGTATGCGCCGGATATACTCATCACGAATTACAGTATGCTGAATATCATCCTGATGAGAGATATTGAGAATCCCATCTTCGAAAGCACGAAAGAATGGCTGCAGGAGAGTCCTGATCATGTCTTTCATCTTGTCATAGATGAGCTCCACACATATCGCGGAACGGCAGGTACCGAGGTAGCGTATCTTATCCGTGTCCTCTTGGATCGCCTTGGACTCACTCCGGATTCTCCGCAGGTACAATTCTTGGCATCGAGTGCGTCAATGGAAGAGGACGTACAGACTGTCGATTATCTCAGCGAATTCTTCGGAGTGGGAAGGGCAAATTTCGGTTCTTCTTTCAGGATAATAGGCAATCCTAAAACTCCCGCTTTCCCGAAACCGGAAACTATTCTTCCATATAAACTACTCGAAGATTATGCGCAATCTTCGATAGCAGATACAGATAGGGACTATGCCCTGCTAAATGAAAGCGGTTGCAGTGACTTCTATGCTCTGACAGAAAAATACAAACTCACAGAATGGTCGAAATACTGTCTCAGTGTTAATGGAAGCATCATAGCCCGCGATATAGTGAAGATGTCCGAAAAATTGGATGAGGGCGATTATGACCGTGTGTCCGTCATCTCTGCCATTCTTCAAATAATATGCAGGAGCGAGAAGAATGGACAGTTCATTATGCCGATAAGGGTCCACTTATTTTTCAGAAGCGTAAATGGCCTTTGGGCTTGTTCTTGCAAAGAGTGCACGCAAATCCCTGTCGCGAACAAATTTCCGGAAAGATACGTTGGACGATTCTATAAACGTCCACGAACAAACTGCGATTGCGGAAATAAAGTATTGGAGCTTCTTGTTTGCGAGAACTGTGGAGAAGTTTATTTGGGAGGATATTTGACAAAGAAGGAAGACAAAACATATATCACGGTTGAGAAGCCTATTTCAGAAGAATCTTGTAGCTATGGTGTACTATGGAAGCGACCGAAAAATGGAGTTCCAGATGGATGGATATGTGTTGACTTTAACCCTTTTCTTGGAGAATTAAAGAACGATCCCGACGGAACATACTGCCTTAGGAAACAAGAGAATGAGGACACACAGTACCCAAGTAAATGTCCACAATGTGAAATATCGTACAAGGTTAACGACAAGAACAGTATTACACCGATAAGACGACACTCTACCGGTCTTCAAAAGGTCAATCAGATTCTTGCTGACGGTTTGATAAGAACAATGAAGAATGCCGGTGAGTCAAATTCAAAGGTCGTGCTCTTCTCCGATAGCCGTCAAGCTGCCGCAAAACTCTCAGCAGGAATCGAGCTTGACCATTTCCGGGATGTTCTCCGATGGGCTATGCTAAATGCTCTTAAACGGAACAATCGTGATGTCGAATTTCTGAAAAAGATACGTCCCAAAAAACAAACAGAACTAAGCGAAGATGAAATACGAGAGTTCAAGCGTCTTGGACAAGAGAGACTATATCGTGATATTACTATGTATATCGGATATGAATGGAACGGTTGGGCAGATGCTGAACAAACGGCAAAACTGAATGAATATTTCAACTTGACAGGAGGCGTGAGGCTTGACAATATTGAGGATAATGTGTTCAATTCAATGATTGGTATCGGAATCAATCCTGCCGGACCCAAACCGAGTGTCAACTACAACCAATGCGCTGGATCATGGTATGAACTATTTGACTTCAATGAAGGCAAGGCAAAATCGGACCTCGGTGATGCAAAGACAGAGTTCCTTAGCAATATTCGTTTTGCCAACAGGAATGAACAGCTTGCCAGTATGTTTGCGAACAAAAACAAGTCATTCGAGGACTTGAAACTGGGTTATTTGAGGCCGACCGCCCCGGCATCAGACAGCACTTTCGAGGAAGTATTGTGTTCAGTAATCAGAATTCTCGGTTCACGAAGACGCGTAGTCGGTCTGCGTTCCAAATATCCAATAGGTGAGAGTTTTCCTCAACAGGCCATAGATTATGTAAAGAAGGCTTACAATATCTTCAGCCGGAAGGAATTGAGAGAGACTATGAATAAGATAAAAACAGAGTTGCGTGATAGGCATATCATAGATGCCACATCGGTAGCACTTACAGGGGAAGGGCTATCTTTTTTACGATCTGAGGTCGGTTACAAGTATTGGAAATGTTCCGTGTGCGGATCAGTTCATATGCATCATTCTGCTGGAGTATGTGTCAACTGTTTTGCAACTCTTGGTAATCCTTCTTTCCTTAAAGAAAATGATTTGTCAGATCCATCGGACTATTATCTGACACTATTGAACACTACTGACAAGATATACCGACTCCACTGTGAGGAACTAACTGGCCAGACATCAAAGAAGGACTCTAGAATGCGGCAACGTCGCTTTCAAGATATTTTCCTCGAAAATGAAAATCCACTCGTTGATGGCATTGACCTATTGAGCGTGACTACGACTATGGAAGCAGGTGTGGATATCGGTTCGCTGTCTGCTGTTATGCTCGGGAATGTGCCACCTCAGAGGTTCAATTATCAGCAGCGAGTCGGCAGGGCTGGACGACGAGGCAACCCTCTGTCAATAGCCTTGACAGTCGCCAGAGGAACAAGTCACGATATTACCCATTTTCTGGAAACAGAGCGAATGGTCTCTGACGCTCCAAAGCCCCCTTACCTTGAGGTAAGGACCTTGGAAATAGCAGAGAGAATAGTCAACAAAGAGGTTCTTCATCAAGCTTTTGGAGGCTCTTGCCATGAATCGTCAGACAGTGTGCACGGCAGTTTTGGGAAAGCAGTCGATTGGCCAAAACGCAAAGATGACGTGTCGCTATGGATTTGCTCTAATGATGGCAAGATAAGGCATATTATCTCCACTGTAACCAAGGGCACAAACCTGACTGAAGAACAGACAAATGAGATATTCTCATTTGTCAATAATGGTCTTGTGAAAAGAATTACCGAGATTGCAAAGAGCAGTGACTATACTCAAGACAACCTTAGCGAGAGACTTGCAAACGCTGGATTGCTGCCAATGTTCGGATTCCCGACTAGGACAAGAAATCTTTACCTCAGTTCTCCAAACAAGCTTCCTTGGGATGACGTTGTTTCCAGAGATGTCGAAATGGCATTGAACACATTTGCACCTGGTCATGAGATTGTAAAGGACAAGAAAGTGTATAAGGCTGTCGGAGTTGTTGATTATGAATATAATAAATCCCATATTGTTTCTCCGAAATTTAACTCATTAAACAACAAGAAGCCACTTCATCGCTGTCTTTCATGCGGTTTCACTACCATCAGTGCCGAGGGCAAGGATGTGAAATGTCCTGTCTGCAGCGATGTTATGGAGTCTGTTAAAATCTGTTCACCGCTTGGTTTCTGTGTAGACTATAATAAGCCAAGTGTAGACTTCAACGGTAGCTTTGATTGGTACTCTCCTAACAGTGACATAAAACTTGACTGTGAGGAGGTGCTGGTTGAATGCTCGAATGTAAAGAACCTCGTGATAAAGAATAATTTCACTCCATCACAAGGTTTGGTTTATATGGTGAATGATAACAATGGCGATTTATACAGGTTGGGCAAAAATACCACCGGCATCTATGTCTCAAGGGACGCATATTCGCAAGAAGAGTCTGAGATGATGAAGTTGGATTTTGAAACGAAATATGCATTTGTCGCCTCAAAGACAACCGGGGTGCTGTCGCTCTCATTGAGTAGAGACGATGACAGAATCAGTCTTGATCCTATTAACAATAGATCTGCAGTAAAAGCCGCTTTTCTCTCTTGGGGATATCTCGTGAGGAAGTCAATAGCGAGTTACCTTGACATCGACTCGTCTGAACTGAATGTGGGCTATTACGTTTCCAAATTCACGAAAAAACCAGGGATATTCTTAGTCGAGAAGTTGGAGAACGGTGCTGGATACTGTAACTATCTCTGTGGAAAAAGGTATCCAGAAGTTCCTTACAAAGCAATCATAGAACCGCTTTCAGAAGGAGGAGAAATTTATAATCAACTTTGCGCGAAGAAACATATAGCGGAATGCACATCTTCCTGCTATGACTGCATAAGGGACTATTCCAATCAGAACTTGCATAATATTCTTGATTGGCGGTTGGGCCTTGATTTGGCCAGATTGGCGGCTGATCCAGATGCTAAGATCGGCTTGGATGTGGACTATTGGCGTGATTTCGTAAACGTCACACTAAATAATATACTCCATCTCCGAGGATTCTCTCTTCAGCCAGAGAAAGGCATGTTGTCAGGAACGAATATTGATGGGAAACCTTGTTGCGTGGTACATCCTCTCTGGAAGTCATCATATTGCTTTGATAATGCCGGAGTAAAGCCTGGTGAAATAGACATAATCTCTGCTTTTGATGTTCCTAGATTAAAGTAAAGTGTTAATACTACAAAATAATAAAGAACGACAATGAACGAGGAAAGGAGCACGGACAGACTTGCCCGTTACATAATCTGGACTGCGGCGGCGGCCGTGACCGCAGCTTTCTGCTGGTATTTCAGGAGCGTGCTGGTCTATATTATCATAGCCGCGGTGGTCTCTCTGTTGGGAAGGCCGATAATGAAAGGACTGAAGCACATCAGGATGAAAGGCAAAAGCGCACCGGACTGGCTGTTGGCCATAGTCTCGCTGCTGCTGATCCTTATCATATTCCTTGGGATTGTCACACAGATCATACCTGTCTTCTCCAGTATCATCACCAACGTCTCCGGCAACCTCCAGTCCGCCTCTTTCAAGGCTTCGGAGATCACCGTCTGGTTCGACAAGGTGAACGTCTGGCTGATTGACAGGCTGCCGTCCCTCGGACGAGACTTCAAAGTCCAAGATGCTGTGCTTGGCTGGATCAAGAACGCTTTCGACCTCTCTTCCGTGACCTCCGTCGTAGGCTCCGTGGCATCAGCCTTAGGCTCCTTCGGCATCGGCCTGTTCTCGGTGATGTTCATCGGCTTCTTCTTCGTGAAGGACGAGACCCTGTTCCGCAGGATTGTCGGCTCGCTCGTGCCTGACAAGGTCGAGAAAACGGCCATCAGCGCCATCGGAGACATCGAGCACCTTCTGACCCGCTATTTTGTCGGACTGATGGTCGAGGTCCTCGGCGTGGCTCTTCTCAACTTCCTCGGTCTCTGGCTGATAGCGAGGATCGGATTCTACCCGGCCGTCGGAATAGCCTTTATGACCGGCCTTCTGAACGTGATCCCTTACGTGGGACCTTGGATCGGCGGAGCCATCGGAACCATCCTCGGAATCGTACTGAAATACAGCAGCGCCGCCGCCCTCGGAGTCTATCCGGACTTTATGGTCGTGATAATCACCCTATTGGCGGTCTTCATCTGCACCCAGTTGGTGGACAATTTCCTGTTCCAGCCTCTGATCTACTCGACCAGCATCAAGTCCAGCCCTTTGGAGATATTCATAGTGCTGCTGATGGCCGG
>CAVCRL010000041.1:0-17177 GCA_963604455.1 Lachnospiraceae bacterium
TGGTCTTCACCTCGTCGGAGAAGTGGGTGTCGATCATCGCGATGTTCTCGGAGTTGGCGGCGAGGACATTGATGGCGGCGGCGTTGAGGGCGTTGCGGACAGCCTTGTCCGAGGCCGTGCCTTCATAACCTTTACGGATCTCGGTCAGCATCTCGGCCGAGATGCCCCCGTTCTTGGACTGTTTCTGGGCGAAAGCGCCGGTTCCGCAGAGAACCAGAAGCGCGGACGCAAGGATTAGTGTTCTTTTATTCATAAACATTCAAAGATTTGGTGTAAATTTAACGAAAATTTTCGGGAATATCCGAAAGATTGTAAGAATCTGTTATGGACAATCCGGGAAGACGGTTTAATGATGAAGTCTCGCTCAAAAATATTCCTGCTTGCGGTGGCGGTTCTGTCGCTCGCCGGGATTGATCTGGCCACCGGAGGAATCGGGCTGGCAGTGTTGGACGCGGGCATATTCCTGAAACTCAGGCTTCCAAGGATGCTGACGGCGGTCCTTGCCGGCGCAAGTCTTTCCCTCGCCGGACTCCAGATGCAGAGCGTGTTCCGCAATCCGCTCGCCGACCCGCACATTATGGGCGTGAGCGCGGGGGCCGGAACCGGAGCGGCGATGGCGACCCTTCTCATCGGCTCTTCCCTACCCGCCGCTTTGTCCGGCCTGACCGTGGCCGCGGCGGCTTTCACCGGAGCGCTGCTGACCTCCCTGATGGTTGTCGCCGTAGCCTCTAAATTCCAGAGTGCCACCACATTGCTCATCTTCGGCATTATGCTGGGATTCATATTCAGCGCCGCGACCTCCATCCTTGAATATTCCGCCAACGCCGAGAGCCTGAAAGTCTTCTACAGCTGGTCGGCGGGAAGTTTCTCCGGAAGTCGGCCGGGCGAAGTGGCGGTGATCGCAGGGGCACTCATCACCGGAGTGGCGCTTACCTATATTAACAGCAAAGGATTGGACATAGCCCTTTTCGGGGATGAATATGCCAGCCTGGCGGGAGCGGACATCTCCCGGATCAGAGGTGTGGCGATGATCGGGAGTTGCCTGATGGCCGGGGCGGTGACGGCGTTCTGCGGGCCGCTGGGTTTTGTCGGAATCGTGGCTCCACACATCGCCAGAGGCTTTTTCGGCACGTCCGTGCACGTGAAGGTTATCCCGGCGGTGATGCTCACGGGTACGGGACTCTCCCTTGTCGCCGACATCCTTTCAAACGTCTTCCCCGCTCCCCTGCCGGTCGGAAGCACGATGGCGCTTATCGGCATCCCGATCATTCTGACAATCCTGATGAAAAGGAGGTGAAAAATGCTGAAAGCAAGCGAATTGACAATCGGCCACAACGGCCTCAAGGTCGGCGGACCACTGACTTTTGAATATCCCGATGGACAGTCCGTGATGCTCCAAGGGCCGAACGGCAGCGGGAAGAGCACGCTTATGAAGACGATTGCGGGGCTCCTTCCTCCACTTTCGGGCGGATTCTCGGCCGGAGGTCCGGTCGTGATGGTGCCCACACATATTCCTAAAGTCAAAGGATTCTCAGTCAGAGAGTTCATCCGCACGAGCCTGTTCTCGGCTTCGGGAATATTCAGGAAACTGGACTCCGGGGCGGAGACCGCGATGGAGGATGCGATCCGGGCTCTCGGACTCGGCTCATTGGCCGACAAGGACATAAGCCTCATCTCCGACGGGGAGTTCCAGAAAGCGTGTATCGCCACGGCCCTGACCAGAAAGGCGAACGTGCTTCTTCTGGACGAGCCGACCGCCTTTCTGGACGTGGACAACCGGATTATGGTCCTGCGCACCCTTCAGGGCCTCGCCCACACCACCGGGATGACGGTGATTTTCTCCACGCACGACATCTATGACGGCGCCCGCTTCTCCGACGCCACACTCCAGCTCGGGCAAAAGTTTTGAAACCACGGAACATTTTCGTATCTTTGTAAAGATAGGGGCTGATCCGGACGGACAAGCAGCCCGCTGACAAAACAAAAAGGATAATGCCGGGAAAGATATTCTTCATAGACGGGCACGCGCTGATCTTCAAGATGTACTATGCGTTCCTCAGAAGGCCGATGATCAACTCCAAGGGAGCCGATATGTCGATTCTTTACGGGTTCACCAAGTACATACTCGAACTGATCGCAAGGGAAAAGCCGGACTATCTGGCCGTGGCTTTCGACCCCCCGGGCGGCACGTTCAGGAACAAGATGTACCCAGAGTACAAGGCGAACCGCAAAGAGACTCCTCAGCTGGTCATCGATGCCCTTGAGCCGTTGATGGAGCTATGCAAGGCGATGAATATCCCGACCTTGATGCTGAAGGGATTCGAGGCCGACGATGTGATCGGATCTATGGCCAAACGCTGCGCAGGAGAGGGGCTGGATGTCTTTATGGTGACCCCTGACAAGGATTACGGACAGCTTATCGAACCGCACATCTGGCAGTACAAGCCTGGGAAGGCCGGCAACGACAACGAGATCATCGGGGTCAAGGAAATCTGTGAGAAATACGGGATCAATTCCCCGGAACAGGTCATAGATATGCTGACCATCTGCGGGGACACGGCCGACAATGTGCCCGGAGTGAAGGGTGTCGGCGAGGTCGGCGCCGGCAAGCTGGTCGCCAAGTACGGTTCCGTCAAGGAGATATACGAGCATCTGGACGAGCTGACTCCTCGGCAGAAGGCCCAGTTCGAGGATGCCCGGGATCACATCGGGCTCAGCCACGAGCTCGTCACCATCAAGACAGACATCGAGGTTGACATCCCTACCGAAGGAATGAAGGTCAATCAGGAATATGGTCCTGAATTGGCGGATCTCTTTGAGAAATACGAGTTCAACTCCCTTAACAGATTCATCGGCAAAGTCGGCGCGGCGGAGAAAAAGCCTGACGCAGAGCTGCCTGAGATCGTCAAGGTGCGTCCGGCAGAGGCGGTCAAGGCCGCCGTCAAGGCCGGAATATGCTCGGTAATCACAGAAGGAGCCGACGGGAGCATATTCACAAAAACAAGAAGGATCATTGTCGGGGCTCGCTCCGGGGAGAGGATTGTCACCTCGGAAGGCGGGGCGCAGGAGTTCAAGGCGCTGCTTGAGAATGACGCGGTGGCGAAATGCGGTGATGACCTAAAAAGGCGGATGAATATTCTGGCGGCGGGTGGAGTGACGCTTCAAGGCAGGCTCCACGACATCGCCTTGATGCACTATCTGCTTGACCCTGAGAAGAGTCACAAGATAGAGGTGCTGGCGCAGGGCGTTCTGGGAGTGTCGCTTGACGACGCTTCCGCAAAAGCCTCCGTCCCTTCCACAGGTTCCCTGTTCGATGACATTCCTTCGGACGAGGTCACGGTGGACAGAAGCAAGGAAGCCGCGATACTGCTGCTGCTTCAGGAAAGGCTTCGCGAGGATCTGGCCAAGGCTTCTGTCACGGATCTGTACGACACGATGGAGGAGCCGCTGCTGAAGGTACTTTCCAGGATGGAGCGCAACGGGGTCCGTGTTGACCTTAACTCATTGAAGGATTTCACCGCCCATCTCCGGGCGGAGGTGACATCCCGTGAATCAAAGATCCGCGAAATGGCCGGAGAGCCAACCCTCAACGTCTCGTCCCCGAAACAGATCGGAGAGCTGCTGTTCGAGAAGCTGCGCCTTTCCGACAAGCCGAAGAAGAACGCCAACGGGACATATTCAACGGAAGAATCCACCCTGCTGGATCTGGCGGAGAAGCATCCTATCATCGACGAGATCCTTGAATATAGGGCGGTGCGGAAACTGCTTTCCACTTACATAGAGCCGTTCCCGGGTTACATAGACCCGTCTGACGGCAAGGTGCACACGACCTTCAATCAGGTGCTTACGGCCACCGGCAGGCTCAGCTCATCGAATCCGAACCTCCAGAATATTCCTATAAGGTCAGAACAGGGGAAGGAGATCCGCAAGGCGTTTGTGCCGAGTGCCCCGGACGGTCTGATCCTGTCGGCGGACTATTCACAGATCGAGCTGAGGATTATGGCGCACCTGAGCTGCGACCAGCATCTGATCAACGCTTTCAAGGAGGGAATAGATGTCCACGCGGCGACCGCGGCGAAGATCTTCGGGATCCCGCACGAGCAGGTCACCGCTGACCAGAGGCGCATCGCCAAGACGGCCAATTTCGGGATTATGTACGGAATCTCGGCTTTCGGACTGGCACAAAGGTTGAGAATAGGCCGCAAGGAGGCCCAAAAGATAATAGAAGATTACTTTGCGGGATTCCCGTCCATCCGCTCGTTCATCGAGGACACAAAGGCGGCGGCGAGGGAGACCGGCTACGTTGAGACCATCTTCGGAAGAAGAAGGTACATACCTGACATCAATTCCAAGAACGGAACCCTGAGGGCTCTCGCCGAGAGGAACGCCGTCAACGCTCCGATCCAGGGCACTTCCGCCGACATCATCAAGATGGCGATGATAGAGGTGGACAAGAGTATGGCCGGGATGAGGAGCCGGATGGTTCTCCAGATCCACGACGAGCTTGTGTTCGACGCGGTTCCTGAGGAGATTGATGAACTTAGACAGATCGTCATTGACCGGATGGAAAATGTCGTGAAACTTTCAGTACCACTAACAGTTGAATGCAATTATGGGAAAAATTGGCTTGAAGCCCACTGATGATCTGATCATCCTGGCCCAGAAGGGTAACGGACTTGCGTTTACCGCCCTTTGGGACCGCCACATCGAGCAATTGAGGTCTTACATCAAGGCCCGTTTCAAGAATATAGACGACTACGCCGCCGATGACATCTGCAGCCGGAGCTTCGAGAAGGCGTTCCGGCAGATTATGAGCTATGACCAGTACAAGAGCCGTTTCCTGACCTGGCTCTGCACGATCGCCAAGAACACCGCTCTGGACACTCTGGAGCAGGAGCAGAGGGTGCATCCGAAGAACCAGATCGTCTATCTTGACGACGAGAACAAGCCGTCCGGAGTCGAAGGGATTCCTGACCAGACCGAGGACGCTCTCAACTCCCTCATCAAGATCGAGAACGAGGAGGAGCACAACAAGTACATCGACCGTCTGCCTGACCTTTACAGGGATATCGCCCGCAAGAGGCTGATCGAAGGGATGAAGTACAACGAGATAGCCGAGGCTCTCCAGATGGAGCTCAACACGGTCAAGACCAGAATCCGCCGCGCGAAGCAGATGATCGACGACCTCCGCAAAAAAGAGGAGGAAGGAGTATGATGACATTCGCCGATTTCGAGGCTTTGCTGAAGGCCTCGTTTCCGGATGTCACAGAGCGGATGCTTGAGCGTTTCAGGCTGATGGACAACGGCTACCGTGACTGGAACGCCAAGATCAACGTCATCTCACGCAAGGACATCGACGGTCTGTACGACCATCACGTCCTCCACTCGCTGGCCATCGCCGAATATCTCCGGACGCAGCGCCCGGAGGCATATTCATTGTTCACCGCCCCGTCCGCAGATGGTCCGGAGGTTTCCGCTGGCACATCGTCGGCGGAAGCCCCACAGGCACTAAGGGTTCTGGACCTTGGCACCGGCGGCGGCTTTCCAGGCATCCCGCTCGCGGTGATGTTCCCGAACGTGAAATTCACCCTCTGCGACTCCGTAGGCAAGAAAACCATTGTGGCCAAGGAGATAGCGAATATGCTCGGACTCGACAACGTCGAGATTGTCAACGCCCGCGCCGAGAGCCTTCCCGGCAAGTTCGACTTCATCGTTTCCCGCGCCGTGGCCTCCCTCACCGATTTCTATCCGTGGGTAAAAGGGAAATATTCCCGATCCATCCTCTACCTGAAAGGCGGCGACATCAACGAGGAGATCTGCGACCTGATGGCCCGTGAGCACCTCCGCAAAGGCTCCGTCTCCACCTGGCCCGTCACCCAGTGGCTCACCGATCCGTATTTCGACGGCAAATTTGTCATTGACATCAGTCGGTAGGAAAAGTGTGGTCAAAGTGCGCAAAGTCGTTCCAAAAAGTGTAACAAATAAGCAAAAAGTCGTTCCAAAAAGTGTAGCGAGCGTACGGAAAGTCGTTCCCCAAAGTGTATGTCTGTGTCGTTATAACACACAAATGAGATACTGAAAAGTTAGTCAATCATATCCTTGTACCGCAGTCGCCGGCTCATAGCATTCCATAACATATCCAAACGCTCAGGTGCACAAATATATTCACACCTGGAAGAGCAATTCTCTGGCTATCAGGATGATGATATTCAAGGTGTGTTTACTTTCTCACACCTTGAAGTACAGAGCCCCAATAGAACGCCTTATACCGCAATCGCCGACTCACAGGTGCGCGAATATATTCACACCCAGAACACCAAGTAATTATATATCAGACTGATAAGGTTCCAGGTGCGTATAATTTTCCATATCTGGAAAATCGATCACGAATTGTTTTATAGGACAGTAATGTACAGCGGAAGGCCTTTTTCTGTACCAAATATACTGTGACTCACCATTGGTACAGGAGACACTCTTCTGGTGTACCAAATAGCCAAAGAGATGCCTTTGGTACAGGAAACAAACTTCTGGTGTACCAACAAGATCAAGACTTCGGGTCTGAGTCAGGGGAAGAGAACGGTGGCCGAACACGACATCAGCTCTCCCGTATGTTATTACACCCGAAGCATAAGCCAAAAATCTTCCACACTCACCTGCCTTCTTGGCCTTTTATGGCCAGAATGTAAATTAATCACCTGACACACAAATCATTGCATTAGCGCATCATCAAGTCGCGATTGTTTGAACATCTGCACGATAAAACAAAAGTTAGTCACCCGTATATAGTTTCCCTAAGTAATTGTCAACACTCGTCCGTGAAGCCACATAGACAGTATATGGCAGGATACTATAAAAAAGCGCTCTCGAACAATTCCGGGAGCGCTTTTCTATTATAGGGGATTACTGGTGTTACTTGGTAACCTTGATGTTGTCAAGGAAGAAACGACCGGCTCCGCCGACGTTGTAATTGTACTCGCCTGTGTAATTTCCGGCGGAATCAGTATTGAGGACACGGTACATAACGATCACAAGTCTGGTTTTTGACGACGCTCCGCTGATATTCACAGAAGAATGTGTCCAGAACATCTGATCGTTAGGCTGGTTGTTCTCAAGCAGTCCGCTATACTTTGTCCCGTCGCTGAACTGTCCGTCACCTTCGACGACAACCACAAGTTTGGTGTCGTCTATAGCGCCTGAACCTTGAGCCATAGCAGCCCAATCAAACTCAACCGTAATATCGGATGTGCCGGTAAGCTTGGTGAGTTTCGGCAGACGGATTGATGTGTTATGTCCACCGGTCCTGCCAAACTTAAGGTATTGCGGCTGCAGGTACACGACCTTCTCATCAGGGCACATATCCTCGTAACCTCTTGAGGCCAAGTCAGCCAGCAAAGCCGTCTGCCAATCAGCGGTTCCATAGATGTTCGGTGCCGCGGCGGATTTGTCATTCTTTCCGACCGTGTCACCAACCTTTCCTTCACCGACAGCGTCAACATACTGCTGCAGCCAGCTGAAATCATCCTCGAAAAGAACGTTCTCATCCTCTTGGGCATCACCTGTGCTCATCACGATGTTGTCAAGATACCATCTCATCTGAGTGACTCCGTCGTGATCCTCAAGATATTCAGGCCTGATGATGATTCTGTCTGTCGGAGAATATCCCTTGATCTCAACCTTGGCATTCTTCCAACCCATCTGACCTTTGACCCAATCATTCTCGAACGGATCGCTGACACTGGCAAGACCTGAAGTGGTGACAATCTTACCGGAGCCGACAATCTCAACCACAACATTGACCTTGTCAATATTGCCCTTACCTGTCATATGAGGGCTCCAGTCAAATGAAAGGACAGCATCACCCATATATTTAATGACAGGGAGCTTGAAGCCCGTGTGGTTGCTGGTCTTTCCAAACTTCCAATAGCAATCCTGAGGATAAAGAGAGGTCTTGCCTGCGTTTATGTCCTCATAACCTTTCTTGGCCAAGGCTTCCATCAAACCTGAGGCCTTGACGGTTGCGTCCGTATAGGCGTTTGGAGCGACTCCGTTAGGATCGTTATCCTCTACAGAACGACCGAGTTTCTTGCCAGAGTTAGTATTATAGTACTCTACATAAGGAGCCATCCAGCTGAAATCGTCAGAGAAAATGAGTCCGGACTTGACTCCGAGATCATCAAAACCTGTCACAATAATGTTGACAACCGGTGAGGAAACTCCAGCGAAGTAACCATAGACAGTCACATTGTGGTTGTTCAGCTCTTCAAATTCATCGGAAGCCGGAGCGTCCAGAATGTTGACACGCATAGTTTGGGCGCCTTCGATCGCAATTGAATTGCCTGTAAGCGTACCTGTGGCCTTCACGAACTCCCTGGACGTAGCGTTGTAGGAATCTATGGAAGCGGTGATGTCAATTGCATCAGGGTAATTGACCGCTGAATTATTGGAAAGGATGATCTTTTCGCAACCAGAAATCACAGGAAGTCCCTTATCAGTATCCTTGGTTCCCCAGATCTCGGCGTTGTCACCGATCTTGGCCTCTTCAGTAGAAAGTACGTAAATCGCCTTTGATCCGTCCGAGACGATGAAGCCTTTCGTTGTCAGAGCGGTGACCTGTGAGGTCTTGATGATCACAACCGACTCGTCCTGAAGCTCGGCAGCCTGAGTGACAGTGACTTCAGCGACATCGCGGAACTTATCGCCAATCTGGTTGACAACAACTACCGAACGGCTCGCGAGGGTGCCGCCGTGGAAGACCAACTCCGCCTTACGAGGATTGTCAAGAGAGCCGCCACGGACATTGTCGCTGACAGAGACAGTCACATCCGTTGTTCCGGAACCGGTGGTAGGGTTGATGGTCACCCACTCAGGAACATCAGCGGTCCAGGTCTTGTCGGAATAGACCGTGATAATCTGCTCAGGAGCGTTCTGACCATCAAAAGTCAAGGATGTGGCGCTCGCCATTACGGCCTTGGCGACATCCAACTCGTCGTCTTTGCACCCAGTGAACACCAACGATGCTGACACAAGGGCAATGATGGCAATGAATATTCTATTAATCAGTTTCATAATGTCAAACTTTATTTGGTTGTCTCCTCATCGTCATCACTCGAACCATCCACCCAACCAGGGTTCTGCACAAGGTTCGGGTTCAATGTACGCTCATTGGTAGGAATAGGGTAAAGATAGTCCCTGTTCTCATCAAATACGTGCTGGAGTCCCTGTTGAGGGTCAACATAACCTTTGTTGCCATCCGAGAGAAGGACACCCTGCTTGTCGCCTATCTTAAGGAAAACAATATCCTTCACTGATGAGCTTGGCTTGGTGTCACCTTCATAAAGGCAGACATCGGCGACATTGTCACCCGTCAGGTCATACTCGCCAGGACCAGGGAAGTACATTCCGTACATTTCCTGCTCGATGCACTTGCCTTCCTTCCATCTCATCAGGTCATCCCAACGATGTCCTTCCTGGGCAAGCTCGATGGAACGCTCCCTGCGGATCTCAAGGATGACACCCTCATTGGCTCCGGTCACATTCCTGTAGCCATACTGTTCTGACTTCAGGTACCAGTCAGGGTTGCCATTGGCGTCCTGAAGGTTAAGATGAGGCATCTTTACCCTGTCTCTGAGGAGATTGACGGAAATATCAAGGTCATTCTGAGTGATTGTGCCAAGTTCGGCCAGAGCCTCGGCGTAGATGAGAAGGGTCTCGCCATATCTGAACACAGGCATATCGTTGTATGACATCGTCACCCTATATACATCCGGCAGACTCACATCCATCAGATACTTGGAGATCTGGAATCCAGTGGAGCTGCTTCCGAAATCAGGAGCAAGGACCACTGTAGCGCCAGGACGCTTGAACCCAGGGGTCACGGTGCAATATGCAAGACGTGGATCTCTGTCAGCCACTTCCTCTTTATACTGAAGAGTCTGCCATCCGGCCTTGTCCGTGAAACGGGAGCCATCCTTCATAAGGAAGCTGTCAACGAATTTCTTGGTAAGACCAGGGCAACCCTGAGTCGGCATCGTGGCGAAAGCGCAGGAATTGTTCCTTACATTCAGGCTTCTGTCATTCTTGATGGCAAGGATAAACTCATTCTTGTCAGCGTCAACATTGGCGAACAACGCACGGTAGTCACCTGCAAGCTTGTACTTGCCTCCGTCCATAATCTGCTTTGCAGCCTCGGCGGCCTTTGTCAGATAGAAGTCAGCGTCATTGCCTTCAAGCTGAAGGTTATGATATTTCCTGTAAGTTCCCTCATACAGACAGAACTTTGCCTTGAGCATCAAAGCGGACCACTTGTTGACACGGTAAACGCTGATGTCCGAAGGAAGGTTCTCGATTGCGAAATCGATGTCCTCAAGCATCTTGGTCATAACCAGTTCCCTGGAATCCCTCGGGTTGTAAAGAGCCTCGTCAGCGGAGCCAAGCTCGACATCAATCCACGGAACGTCACCGAAACGCTTCACCTTGTTGTAATAGAAGTATGCCCTGAAGAATCTGGCCACAGCGGAATACTTGGCGACAGCGGCCTCGTCCGAGCAGTTGTCGATATGGGCGAGCAAGGTGTTTATCTTACGCAGCACTCCCCAGCTCCAACCGCCTCCGGTAGAAGGGACTGTGCGGAAATTACCACCGTGGAGCTCACTGGACAGGTTGTTGTTGATGTAATGATCACTCTGCTGGTCAAACGGTGACTTATCGAGAATCTTAAGATAGAACTCGTCAGAGAAAAGCCTCAGGTCGGTCTCGTTACGGAAATAGTTTTCCGGAGCCATCGTGTCCTTCGGTGTCTTGTCCAGAATGTTGTCGCAGGAAGACAACCCGAACATAGCGAGAGCGGCTAATATTATTGTGATTTTTTTCATTGCAACAGTGATTTTAGAAAGTAATGTCAATACCGAACATCATTGTCTTCTGCCAAGGATAGGCCATATGATCCCTTGCGTTATTCTCGTTGGTCTTTCTTCTGAAGGCCGACTCAGGATCTATGTACTTTGAATGCTTGGCCAAAGGTGACCAATATGCAAGGTTCTCTCCAGAGAAGTAAACGCGGACTTTGTCAAGCCCTATCTTCTTGGTGATAAACCCAGGAACAGTATAGCCAAATGTCAGGTTCTTCAATCTGAGATAGCGGATGTTCTGAAGGTAACGGCTGTTGACTTTGCTCAGCTCTCCACCTGTGGCGGAATATGAACGCGGCCTCGGGAAATAAGCGTCAGGGTTATCCTCCGCCCAGCAGTTGTCAAGGAAGTCCTTCGGCAGGAAGGAAACGTATGAATATGAGTACGGTCCCCAGAATGACATATTCATTCCGGCAGGGTACCAATAGTGGTTACCTGTTCCCTGGAAGAAGGCTGAGAAATCAAATCCCATCCAGTCAAAACCCAATGTGAAACCATACTGGAGGCTGGCAAGGGAGTTGCCGAGGATCTTCTGGTCACCCGGGTCAGCAACGGTATTCTTACCGATGGTAAGCTTGTGGTCTCCGTCAAGATCGACATATTTCAAGTCACCGGCAAGGAAACCTCCGGTCATACGGCCATTGATGATGCTGCAGTCAAGAACATTCTTTGTATATTCCTGTGCCTCCTCGTCTGTCTTGAACAAACCATCGACCTCAAAGCCCCAGATGTCACCAAGACGCTGTCCTTCGTAATAGTTGGACAGAATCTTATCCTTGTTGTCAAACTTGGTGATATATGATCTGTAATCACTCAACGTGGCCCTGACATTATAGTTGAACGGTTTGCCAAGAACCTGGATCTGATCCCTCCAGCCAAGGGAAAGCTCGTAACCATAAGTCCTCAGGTCAGCGGCGTTCATTCTTGGAACGGAAGCGCCATACACGCCTGGAAGCTGCTTTCCGGCGGTAAGCATATCCTTGGTGTCCCTGATGTAGGCCTCGGCTGTGAAATCAAGACGGGAATTGAACATAGCGGCGTCCAATCCAAGGTTGTACTGGATCGCTGTCTCCCAAGTCAGGTCGGAAGCGTTCGGAGCCGAGATCGTCGAATATTTAGGCAGGGTTGTTCCCTCGCCGAAAGAGAAAGCGTTATCACCGGAGAACGTCTTGTTCTCGATCTGCCTGAGGTATGTGTAATAGCCACCATTGCTGGCCTTCACATTCTGGTTACCGATGCTTCCGACAGAGGCTCTGAGCTTGAGATAGTCCACCGTGCTCTTCACGCCCTCGAAGAAAGGCTCCTCGCTGATTCTCCAACCGGCAGAGGCTGACGGGAAGAAACCCCATCTGTGGCCAGGGGCGAAACGTGATGTTCCGTCATAACGTCCTGAGGCCTCGAAAAGGTACTTGCCCTTGTAGTCATAGTTGACACGTCCGAAGAAACCGACGAGAGCATAGTCATTGAAGCCTCCGGACACTGTCGTCAGGATGTCACCATCGCTGTTCGGGCCGACAAGGTTGAGGTCGGACAGATCCTCGGAAAGCAGGTTCTTTCCTGTCGCTCCGACACTCTTGCTGTTCCAGTCTTCGATGTTGGTTCCGACAACAGCGCTCAGGTGGTGAGCGTCATTGAAGGTGTCATCATAAGAGGCATAGACGTTATAGGCATAATACTGGCTTGTACCTATGCTTTCTTTCAGGTGATCCTCACCGGCGCCTGTCTCGTAATATTCCATCTCAGCGTCAGGATATCTGCGGAAAGGCATCTTGACCTGCCTGTAGGAATTCCTGTTCTGGTAGATCCTGTAAGTGAAGTTGGCGGTCACGGTCACCTGCTTGATAGGGGTGATCTTCAATTCCGTCATATTCGAGAAGTCGGTCTTGCGCTCAACGTTATAGTCACCGTTTGAGAACATAATATGACGTCCGTTGGCGATGTTGTAGTTGCCGGAGATCATAGGAGTTCCGTAAGTGAACGAACCGTCCGGGTTATAAAGAGGGAAAGCGGCAAGAGCGTGACGAGAGGCGTATGAGAATGAATCCTGAACATCATCTCCTCCAGGGAAAGTATAACGTGAGCTGAAGAATGACGTGTTGTTGGACAGCCTCATATACTTGTTGATCTTGAAATCAATCTTCGAGCGGAGGTTGTACTTGTTATAGACATCAGGGTTGATGTTGATGATACCCTCCTGACGATCGTAAGCTCCTGAGAGATAATACTTGACATCCTTAGTTCCACCGCTTATGGAAACACTCTGCTGCTGTACAGGATGCTCGTCACGATAAAGCTCGTGATACCAATCGGTGTTGCAGTAATAAACCCACTGCTTCTTTCCGTTGCGGACATCCTCGACAATCCAAGGACGGTCAGGATTCTCGGTCTTGTCGTTGACACGGGCAAGAAGCTGCATCATATCAGCATCCGTGTAGGTGGTATATTTCTTTCCGGCGTCCGCCATCCAGAACTTGTCAATGGTATAGACAGACCAGTAACCACGATCCTCGTAGTCAGTTGATGTGGTAGGAGCTTCCCAACCCCATCTGCCGCTGTACCTTACTGTAGCTTTTCCATCCTTTGACTCACCGCTCTTGGTCGTGATGAGAATCACACCATACGCGGCGCGGGCTCCATAAATTGCGGCCGCGGCAGCATCCTTGATTACGGAAATGCTGGCGACATCGTTGGAGTTCACACGGCTCAGGTCACCGATGGCGCCATCAATGACCACGATAGGAGAAGCGCTGTTGATAGAGGTGATACCTCGGATATTGATGGATCCCGAGCTGCCAGGGTTACCTGCCGAAGTGGAGATATTCAATCCCGGCACAGCTCCCTGGAGCATATTCGTAAGCGAGTGGGAGGTTCTGTTTTCCAGTTCCTTAGGGCTTACTGTCGTGATGGCTCCGGTCAAATTGACCTTCTTCTGGGTACCGTAACCTACAACAACTGTCTCGTTCAATGTCAGATTATCCTCCTCAAGGACAACAGACACGGAAGATCTGGTTGAAGGGACAGAGACTTTCCTTGTGACATAGCCAAGGGACGTGACCTCAAGTGTCACATTCCCTGCGGGCACCATCAAAGAAAAGCTTCCGTCATCGGATGTCATCGTACCATTGTTGGTTCCTTCAACAAGGACAGCGACTCCGACAAGAGGTTGCTGTGCAGCGTCGAGAACTTTTCCCGACACCTCCCTCTGGTTCTGGGCGAAGGCAGCCGTAAGGCAACTCAACGCAAGAATCAGAGAGGCAGCAATTGATTTGATTACTCTCATAAGAATAATGTTTTAATTTGTGTGTTTTATAAAACTTGACGTTTGATTATTTCTTGAAATCATCCAGCCTGAACTCCTTAGGACGGGCCATATTCTCGGTATAGACATTACCGAACTCGTCCGTGACCTTGATGGTGAGATCAGTGTCGGCGTCAGGTGCGGTCACCTTGAAGAAATGATGCCATTTCTCGGTGATGAAATTCGGCTTGCTCGACGCTCCGTTGAATCTTTTGACTGAGAGGGCGGCGATGTGCGCCGGATCGTAAGCTGAGGCCCTTGTCCATTTCAGTTCATTCCCCTTCTCATCCGTGACGCTCAGTTTCCAATTAGAGTTCCAGTTCCAGATGTTGATCAGGACCACATTCTTCTCTGTTCCGGAATATGCGTCGACATATTTGGAGAACTCTGGCTTCAGGCTGGCTGCCATATTCGGCACATCGTCGTAAGAGAAGCGGACTTTATTAAGGTCGTAAGACCTGAACTGATAGTCCTCGTCCCAAGCGGTGGCTTTGAACTTCCAATTGAAATCCGTTCCGTTGATGTCCCAGATGCTGTAGCCGGCAGGAGATCCGTCCGTGCCAAGATAGACTCCTGGTGTCAGGTTTCCGGACCACCACCACGATCCGCAGATGGACCCTGCGTTATGCTCGTAGAAATTCTCCGCTCCGAACCTGGCGGACTCCGTAGGGTTTATGTTATAGATCACGTGCGTATGTCCGGTGACAAAATGCACCTTATAGCCTTTCAGGATATCGAACAGCTGCGACACGCTGCCGACCGCTGTCTTGTAGGTGTCACCCGCGATAGGGCTGAATATCTGAGCGTGGGTCGTGAGGATCAACGGAGTGGACTTATCCACATAACTCAGATCCTTCTCCAGCCATTCAAGCTGCTCCGACGTGAAGGTCTTGACATAATCCCTGTTGCCTCCAACGTATTTTGAGCAGTCAATGTCATCCAGCACGACATAATGAACCTTGCCTATGTTGAATGAGTAATATGTCGGCGCGATCTCCCTGACGTAACGGGCGGATGCGTCATAGTCGGCGCCGAATGTTCCGATGGCCCCCTTCAGCATATAGTCATTGTCGTGGTTGCCCATCGTGTGGAAAATCTGGATGCCGTTGACCTGCCCGTTGATCTCATCAAGATACTGCGGGAATGAATAGCTCCTGTCATACCAGTAGATGTCCCACGTCATATCACCAAGTGTCATCGCGTAGATCTTCTCGGACTTGTGGTTGTTCCGATAGGAATTGAAATCCTTCGTGAACACGGCGAACTGCGATTTGTCATTGGTTCTGTTCGCAAGATGCATATCACCGAGGAAAAGCATCTTGTGCTTGCTCTGGTCACCGACATAGGTCAACTCAAAGTCTTGCCTTTCGACACTCGAAGCGTCAGCGCCCAGATATGCGTGGAACTGAGGCAATATTCCTTTGGAAGGCACCTCATAGCCACTTGGAACAGAGATGAACACATAGTTCCATTTCTTGGCGGACTTAAGCTGATAGATACCCTTGCTGTCGGTCTTGGTCACAAGCTCACCGTCGGAAACCACGACGTCCGGCACACCTTTCTCGTCACAAGTGACAACACCCCAGACAGTTGTGCCTTTGTCAGGAGTGAAATCTATTGCCTTGACGATGCTCAAGGTTGTGTTTCCGAAGGACTTTTTACGCTGTCCACGCTTGAGATAGACCTGATAAGTGCCGGAAGTCGCTGATTTGTACAGCCTGACCGCGAACTTGTCGGCGGACACGCTCTCGATGTTGCAATTGAAAGAGATTCCATCAGAGGCGGTCATCATAAAGACATCACTTTGAAGCGGTGCCTTGCCGTCTTTTACGATGAACTCGATCAGGCCTTCCGGAGCGGCCTCAATCCTGCTCGGAAGGACAAAGCTGACATCAAATTCATCCGCTTCAGGAGTCTCGCTCCCGGATCCGCCACATCGGATCAAAGTCACGCATCCTACAACAGTCAATAAAGTGAATGTCAAAAATTTGCAAAAGAACTTATTTCTCATATTCTGAATATTTCAGTTTAGTTAAACGTCAAGTTTAGCAAAAATCCTTAGGCGTTGGACTTCGCCAGGTTTCTCTCGCTCTTGATCAGAAGGGCGCAGAGGAAGACTCCGATAAGGGCACCGATGGCCACTGAGAGCATCGCGGTGTCCCAGGAGCTGCCGACGGCGATTCCACCGACAAGGATCTTGGAGCAGACGGCGTCACCGAGAAGGTAACCGAACAGGCCCACGAATCCGGCCGCTGTTCCGGCGGCGTTCTTAGGAACGAGGTTCAAGGCCTGGACACCTGTCAGGGCAACTGGCCCGTAGATGAAGAAGCCTATAAGGCACAAGGCGATGTAAATCAAAGTCTTCTGCAGAGCCGGAGAAGCCGAGATGATTCCAGAGCCGACCATCCAATAAAGCAGCACACCGAGCAGACAGAAGAACATACAGATCACGTTCATCGGAGCGCAGCGGCCTTTGAATATCTTGGACGTGGCCCAGCCGCAGGCAAGTGTGCCGACGGCGCCGACGATGTTGTGCACGGAGAATGCGATCTTGCTCTCGGCTGCAGTCATAATGGACTTTTCCTGAAGATAGGTCGGAGCCCAGTCACCGATGCCGTAGCGGACCATATAGACGGCCACATTGGAGATGGCCACGATCCACAGGAGCTTGTTCTTGAACACATAGTCCACGAACAGGGTCTTGAACGGAAGCTTCTCGTCAGCCGAGCCTTTGGACTTGATTCCGGACCAGTCCTTTCTCCAGTCCTGGACTGAAGGAAGGCCGCAGGACTCAGGCGTGTCACGGATCGCCCACCAGCAGAACACTGCGATCAGAATGGCGATGACGGCCGGGAACACGAAATCGCCCCTCCAGCTCTGAGTGCTGCCGAAAGCGTCAAAGATCATCACACCGGCGATGGCAAGGAAGCCAAGGGAGAAGCTGCCGATGGTGTGCGAGACATTCCACACGC
>CAVCRL010000042.1:0-13409 GCA_963604455.1 Lachnospiraceae bacterium
CTGTAATAATACCTATTACTAATTTAATTAATTGTTCTTCTATGTTATGTATGATTAAATATATAAAGATGCTCATTATTAATGACAAAGACAGGCTTTTACTATAATCATTTAGTTTCATTTTAAATGAATACCCTATAGCTTTATTGGTATAATAGGCATAAATAGGTATTATAATTAAATAAGATATAACCTGCCCCCAACATATAGCTCGTATTCCTAATGGAATTGTTAAGCAAAGTGTAAGTATGCCGATAAATTTAGAGTAAATAGTCATTTTGAGGAAATAATCAGTATGTCCTGTTATTTTTTGAATGGCATAATCTATGCTTGTCAGAGGATTCCACAGTAAAGCCAAGCAAAGAATCTGGACGATTGGTATTGCAGCCTCCCATTTGTCGGTTAAAAATAATCTAATAAAAGGGTCGGAAATGGATGCTATTCCCAACATCATTGGAAATGAGACATAGCATACAATTCGAATAATCGTTCTACTAGTTTTTAAACATAAATCCTTATCATCTTGTATTGAACTTAAGATAGGATATGATACATTTTCCAATACAGTAGTTATACTGCTTGAAGGAAAAGCGGCAATGCTGCTCCCTTTATTATAATGTCCTAGTTGGGAGGGGGAGTATGTCTTCCCTATAACAAGAGTATACAAATTATTATATACTGCGTTAATCAATGAAGATCCCAGCAGTTTTGATCCGAAAGAGAAGAATTCTTTAAAAGAAGTCCAAGAGAACGATAATTTGGGAATCCATTTACCTATAATGCAGAGCATCATGGTCCTTATTACAGAATTAAGTAACCCTTGCACAACAAGGGACCATACCCCATATCCATTTGATGCCATCCAAAGTGTTACTGCACCTGATATTAAAACAGAAATAGTTGAGATTTTAGCAAATACTTTAAAATTAACTGCAATAGTTAATTTGGTATGCTGTATTATTGATATGGCATTAATAATTAGTAATAGAGTATAAATCCTAGTTACTTTGGTTAAAAGTGGAATATTATAAAATTTGGCAATATATGGCGCCAGGAAAAATAATAATGCATAAAAAACAAATGCAATTACAATATTAAAAATAAAAACTGTACAAAAGTCTTTATCCGTCTTGTTATTCTTTTTAATTAATGCTGCTCCAAAACCAGAGTCAACAAAGCACTGGCAAATAGACATTATAACGGCCAAGATTGCTATTGTGCCATAATCAGCAGGCATCAGTTGCCTAGCGATTAAGAGATTAAAAATGAAATTCAATCCTTTAGTTAAGAAGGTATCAACCCCACCCCAAAAAAAGCCTTTGACTGTCTTGTCCCTAAATGTTCCCATATTTACTACTACAACTACCTAATGGAAAATGAAAATAGATTTGAGTTGTTTCCTTCAATTATGACAATTCTTGGCCAGATTGTATTTATTTTAGGCATCAACTGCGATTTATTTGCTGATAGAATGACTTTTTCTACAAGACTAGGCTACGGCTGGAAGAACTGGTCAAAAAAGCCTTTCAAGCACATAATGTATTCAGAGTCGAGATTCCAATGATTAGAGTCTGAGTAGTTTCTATTGCGTTCTTTGATCAGTTCCTTCTGTGATTTGCTATTGCCCAGTAATGTTTCCAGATACGCATAGATCTTTGTCTTTTTCGCAGGAATGGTGGGTTTATGATCCGGCTCTTTCCAAGGAATACTTATTTCTTTCAGCCCCTCTTCAAATCTGTTCCAGCAGTCAAATATCTCTTGATTCTGATTATTTATGATTCTTTCCAACAAAGACTCCAATTCTCCATTATCTGAGTTATTTGGGAAGAGGAACAAATCAAAAGAAAAGTGTTGTGTGTTCCGCCATCTTAAGATATCTTCTTTTTGTCTTTGGTAGTCAGAATCGGCGTCAACTACCACCAAAACCTTACCACCGTCATCTTCCGTCTTTTGAATCTCATTGATGAAAGTGTGACTTCGGAGTTGCGAAATTCCATTCATATACCTTAGCGTGACATTAAGAGCCTCATACACATCCTTATTGACTATACCTTCCTTAAAGTCAAAGCCATATAGATGCCTTAAATAATGAATCAAAAATTGCTGGTCAGCAACGCCTTCGACCAGTATCAAATATTGCGAATATTTCTCCATACGTATTTCACCCCCTCAATTCAATCTGATGCTCAATAGCATCTGCCAAGTCTCCTCCAAGATAACTATAAGCCTTTATCGTATTCTTTGAACGAAGCAAAGAGTACAGACTGGTCATATTCTTAAAATCAGTGTTTTTATTCACTAGATCAGCAAGATACCTCAACGTCTCAACGCTGTGAGTTGTAATGAAAAACTGTATACCATTGTTTTCTGCAAACAGATATAATGCTTCTAGCAATGTCTTATATGCTGAATAATGTAGTCCATCTTCAATTTCATCAATCAACAGTATGTTATAAGCGCCGCAAGCGGCAGCACATACAATTGATAGGTATTTTGACAAGCCAATACCATTCATAGAGAGCGGCAGCATCTGATCCACCCCATCGAAACCGATGTATAACCCATCGGACAATAGTTCAATCGTGTTGATACGCGAATCAAAAAGTTTTGCCTGATGTATGATGTAATCTTTCTTACGCAATTTTACTGCCTCCGAAAAACTTGCGGACACTGATGAATCAGTAGAAGATATAAAGAGAGCGTTAAGGTAATCCATGTAACCGTCAATTCCTTTTCCATCAATCTTACCTTCCGAATTCACAGTCAAAACAGTTCTTCCGGAAAAAACGGACTGTCCATCTGATCTTCGTTTGATGTCCGCATACAATTGATTCCAATTGGAGGATTCAGTCGATTTTGCGTCTGAAATATCCGATTGTGCAAATGATGCTCCTATTGATAATCTCATCATACGTTCTTCTCCATCAGCAAAGGTGGCGAATAACTCGGGTGAAATGTTCTTCTTCACATTATGAAATAAGAACCGCAAATCTATGAAAGAACTGTTTGCAGGAGAACGCAGAACATTAATTCTCAACGAAATTACAGGATTAGACATACCAATAAGCATAAAGATTGACTCCAATAACGTCGTTTTTCCCACATTATTAGCACCTGCGAAGAAATTAATATAACTTAATGAATCTATCCTCAAATCTTCGAATCCTCGGAAGTTCTTGATATGTATATTTTTAATAGTATTCATTTGAAAGGGGCTCTTAACTAAATCAGTATGCAAAGATACAATTCTTCACCAACAACTCAAAATGTCAATTTGAGGTGCTCAAGTTCTCAGTATTGCCGCACCCTAATTTGTGGGTTAGATAACACTGAGTCAAAGTGGACATCTTGGTGTTGAGAAATCCGAACATCACTACGCTCCCGCCGACCACATTGTTGACCCTGTAGTCAATGCCCCTGAGGCTTGCGGCTATCACTCGGCTCGTGAATTGCCCGACACCCATCGAGAACGACATCCTGACATAAAGCAGGTTGTGTTCTTTGCTATCCCTTTTATTGTCTATAATGTTTTCAGATTCCTTGTGCATTATGCCACTTTATTGTTTTATTTTCTATGCTTTACAGCCCTTTTTCTTTTGATTGTAGCATTTGCATAGCAATTATCTGCTTGCGATTAAAAAACAAGTGTTTATACATTGTAATGAGAATTATCGTCCGCGGTACATATTTTCGTAATATTTTTGGTATTCCCCGCTTGTGACATTATCCAACCATTCCTGATTATCAAGATACCACTTGACGGTCTTTTCGATGCCTTCTTCAAATTGAAGAGATGGTTCCCAACCGAGCTCTTTTTGCAGCTTTGTTGAGTCGATTGCATAGCGTGCATCGTGTCCGGGACGATCGGTGACATAAGTTATGAGATTCATATCCTCGTTTTCAGACCTTCCAAGAAGCCTGTCCACAGTCTGAATCAAAACTTTAATTATGTCAATATTTTTCCATTCATTGAACCCTCCAATATTGTAAGTCTCGGCAATCCTGCCTTTATGGAATATTGTGTCTATCGCTCTGGCGTGGTCTTCAACAAACAACCAGTCACGGACATTCTCGCCTTTCCCATAGACGGGCAATGGCTTTTTGTGACGGATGTTGTTTATGAAAAGAGGAATCAATTTTTCGGGAAATTGATATGGCCCATAATTATTTGAACAGTTCGTCACAATTGTAGGCATTCCGTATGTGTCGTGATATGCCCTTACGAAATGATCTGAGGATGCTTTAGATGCGGAGTATGGACTGTGAGGATTGTACTTGCTTGTCTCGCGGAAGAAGTCGTCGCCATAAGCCAGATGATGGTCGGATGATGCGTCTGTTGAATATGGAGGTTTTATCCCTTCTGGATAATTCATATTCAGGGCACCATAGACCTCATCAGTGGAAATATGATAGAAAAGTTTACCTTCATATTTTTCGGGCAGATTATCCCAGCAGAGTCTTGCTGCCTGTAGAATGGACAATGTGCCCATAACATTTGTTTGGGCGAAGGTGAACGGATCCTTAATCGATCTGTCAACGTGACTCTCTGCGGCGAGGTGTATTATTCCATCAACTTGTTCATTAATCATAAGTTGATGGAATGCCTCGAAATCGCAGATGTCCATCTTTACAAACTTGTAGTTCGGTTTATTCTCGATGTCTCTGAGATTGGATAGATTGCCGGCATACGTGAGTTTGTCGAGATTTATTATTTTATACTCTGGATACTTATTCACGAAAAGCCTGACCACGTGCGATCCTATGAATCCGGCTCCGCCGGTTATCACTATATTCCTTTGTGACATATTATCTTTGGGCTAATGTGTCTGAGTTGATTTTTTGTTTTTTCTCTTCAATCACCTGAAGCAGATATTGCCCGTACTGGTTTTTCAGCATAGGCTGCGCAAGTTCGCGCATTCTATTCTCGTCAATCCAACCTTTGCGGAAAGCAATGGCCTCAAGGCAAGCAATCTTAAGTCCTTGCCTTTTTTCGATCACTTCAACAAATGTGGAAGCCTCTGCAAGCGAGTCGTGCGTGCCTGTGTCCAACCAAGCGAATCCTCTTCCGAGAGTTTGTACTTTTAGCTGTTTGTTCTCAAGAAAGACTTGATTCACCGTTGTTATCTCATATTCTCCACGTGCTGAAGGCTTTATGCCTCTGGCAACATCTACAACCTTATTCGGATAGAAATATAGACCAGGAACTGCATAGTTACTTTTAGGGTGCGCCGGCTTTTCCTCAATGCTCAGGCAATTACCGTGCTCATCAAATTCAGCGACTCCATAACGTTCAGGATCATTCACCCAATAACCGAATATCGTCGCCTTGTTGTCAATTTCCGCCGCTCTGACAGCTTCTTTTAGCATTGGTGTGAAGAAACCTCCATAGAAAATGTTGTCCCCGAGTACAAGACAAACCGCGTCGTTCCCAATAAAATCCGCCCCTATGGTAAAAGCCTGAGCCAATCCATCTGGCGAAGGTTGTTCCGCATACTCAAAATGAACTCCATAATCAGACCCGTCACCCAAAAGTCTCTTGAACCCAGGTAAATCAAAAGGGGTTGAAATGATAAGAATATCCCTGATTCCAGCGAGCATAAGCACGCTGATAGGATAGTACACCATAGGTTTGTCATATATCGGCATCAACTGCTTGCTGATCCCTTTTGTGATAGGGTACAACCTCGTACCGCTACCGCCGGCTAGAACTATTCCTTTCATTATGTTTTATTAATTAGTTAAACCTATAAACCCCTTGATATAATTATGCCGTTTATTTTGATATACTCCTTTCCTGTACGATTAGTAAATCATTATAATTGACAACATATTTTATATTTCTAATGTGTTCTTTTCATCAGTTAACCATTGGCGTACCGACATTGTATAGTCGTTCCATTCTGGATGTTTGGAGAACTCTTCTATTATCTTATATAATCCAACTTCTTTACTATCTCCAAGTCCTTCGACTATTCCGTCAATATATTTATGAGGGTCATTGGGCTCTATAATGTGGCTTGCTAAATTGACTATTTCGTTATTCTGTTCTTTAATGGGGTTTAATAAAATATTATTTATATACTTTTCTGGTTGTAGTCCGGCAGGTAAGTCTAATTGAGAAATGTGTTCTAAAATTTCATTCCTTTTATCTTCTTGGTCTGGTTCTGTTCCGGTATAATACTTTTTCAATTGAGTTATTCTCTCATCAGTGTTACGATAGCGATCACCGTCAAGTACAAACAATTTATGCTCCAATGTTAAACCTAACAGACGCATTCCACAACTAGCAATAAAGACATTAGAGCATGCCCCATATTGTCTTACATTGACTCTTTTCCTTATGCCTAATTCTTTTGCAATTTGCAAAACTATTGTCTTAGCCAAAATATCCTCTACAAAAACTTCAATAGGTCGAGACACAACTCCTGTCATACTTTCTAAACATTCCGGCGTACTTTCATTAAAACATAATGTTTGTTCTGGAGTTTGGAATATATGCCGGATATTTATATCAGTGCGTCTTGTTAAGGCTTCATTATGTGAGGAGAATATAAACTGAATGTGCTTTGTACTTCCTTTTTCTACTAAATAGTCTATTAGTCGCATTAATGCGGCAGTATGTAATGTCAAATCTATCTCATCAATGACCACTAAGGAATAGGCTTCGACTTTTTCTATAACCTCTAACAATCGTAATACTCTTTGTTCTCCAGCCCCCATTGAAATAGAAAAATAGTTAGAGCCATTTTTAACTATAGCATGATAATAATCTTTATTTTGTCTCATAGTACGTGAGATCTGTGTATATTGAATACCTAAGATTCGCTTCGCTAAATTAAGAATCGTAGTGTTGAAGTTAGCCTTATCTTCAAATTTGTAACTCACAGTTGAACCTTTTTCATTTTCAATTGTTGGAACACTAGAAGATATTCCAATAAAATAGACTTTTCGTTCAGGCCTTCTTGTTGTTTTCGGTGTCCATCGATCGCTTTCAGCAGATTTCTTATAGGTAACGTTTATATCATAAACATCTCTTCCTGTTCTGAACTGAACATTTGCCACAATCTCAGTTTCATTAAATTCATTGGGATAACATTTCTTGAAAAATGTCCCAAAATTAAATTGGGTTGCAGAATTTTCCTGATTATATAAGCAAAGAAGAGTGTATAACAAAGTTGTTTTGCCGCAACCATTTACACCTAAAATTCCTGTTACATCTTTATCTTCAAAAGAAATTTTCAGATTTTTCAAATGTCTCAATCCTGTTATAGAAAGAGATTTCAGTTTCTGTTGACTTTGATTAGGCATTTTTATGTTATTATACAAGTAAATGTGATAGGGGATATTGTTTTAAGTTGTTAAAGTAAGTTAAGTTATTTTCCTTATTATTAATCGATTGTTTTATGCTTTTTGTTCGATATCGCTTCCCCTTGCTTTTGCTACTGGTAATATAGAGATATTTTCAGTGATATTTTAGATAGTCTTTGAATTGCTTTAACGATATTCACAAAGATCTATTCAAAGTCCTTTACAAAGCGTGTATGTATCATCTTAAAAGATAGTATAAAACTCTGTATTACGCCATTAGTTATCTGATTCTCAAGTTTAGGGATGTCGAAGAGCGATGGCATCCTATATTTATAATAGGTAATTATATACGAGTTGACTACAAAATCTTGTAAGTAGTTAATTATTAATTTGTTTTGCGGTAATCAATTTATTGTTTGCAATTGTTTGATTGCTAACACGATACGCCAAAAGTTAGTCTACAGGTATATAACTCCCTTATAATAATATTCGTGAACGAGGTATTTCATCTAGGACCTTCCTATTGATTCAAGAATATGCTGAAGGCGTATTTGATCTTTAGCAGGCTCTCTCATAAATCAGGATTTTGTCTCGGTTTGCGGTTTCTTTAGCGAAGGGAAGAAGGGTGCCATCGGACACAAGATCAACTTTTCGCCCGATGAGTTCCTCAAGGTCTCTCCACATCCCAAAATATTTCAGACCTATGGGGTGGCTTTTATCAAGAAGAACAATGATGTCCACATCGCTGTCCGGTCTTTCCTCACCTCTTGAAAATGAGCCGAACAGCCAAGCTTTCAACACTGGTTGGGTGCTGAAATACTGATTCAGTGTTTTTACCATTGACTGTCTGTTCATTGGCATAAGCTGTTATATTTATACTCATTAGATGTCATTCTCAGTAAACCATCGGCTTACAGCTAATTCATCGGCATTTCCATTGTCTTGACGGAGGCTGTCTGCAATGCCTCTTGGGATATAGCCGGTGATAAGATGCAGTTCTTTTGCTATTTCTTCGTTCAAAGCCTTGACATTGGAATCACGAACATTCCATTCATTTACTACATCTCGCAGGGCTTCTCTCAATGCATCCTGCAAACCTGGAAGCCAATCCAGCCTATGACCGTGAACGATAAGGTATATAAGATAATCTTTTGTAGGAACTTCGGCATTACGCAAATTTACAGGAAGCCGCATAAGCGCATCTTCACCCAATTGCCCTTTCTTTATACCTTCAAACAGATTGAGTGAATCCGTGAATTTCTGTTTTATGTCATCAATGAATTTATCGAATCTTTCTCTGGCGTTAGGATTCGGTGTGGATGCCTTTGCCTCAATAAATGCTATTTGAGGGCTAATCAGAACCACGCATTCACAAGCTTTGCGGTTGGAATGTCCACGAACCAGTTCATCTTCCTCTATCCGAAAAACATCATCATCGGCGAAAGAAAACTTCATAAAAGACTCAATGAACTCCATACTACAGACCGATTTCCTCTTTATAGAGTTTTATGGATTCCTCGATAATAGGATTCTGAGGCATCTCGACTGACAGGTCGCTTACCGCGCAAATACCATTATCAAAAGATAGCACAGGAATATTCATATGCTCCTTATGGGCTATCACGTATAGGTATTTGATCACAAAGTAGGAATGAGATGATATGAAAAACTGCACACCAGCCTTGGACAGCATAAGAAGTGTTTGTAAATATCTTAGAATCAGTGAAGGATGAAGATTGGCCTCTACCTCATCGATAATCACAATGGAACGGTTGTCCAAATAGCGGTTACCAAGCAACAAATCCAACACTGAAAGCTTTTTTACCCCTTCTGATGTTGAGGCTATCTCATAGACTTTTCGATTAGTGTCCCTGAAAATCCATTCTTTCTTGTCCGGATTATATTCAAGACGGCCACCTATCATCTCAGTGACATTATGTCGCGCATTTGAGAAAGCCGAAAAATTGCGCCCTTTTTGAGTTTTGTTAAGAGCCTTGGCCAAATCATAGTATGGATCCTCAAATCCAAACTCCGAGCGTGAATCGCGGGATTCAAGGATGATATCTTTTATTGAGATAACTTCCTTGGCTGGTATAAAGATGGAATTAGAACCTCTTTGTCTGAATGTGTTTTGTTCGATTGCCGCATATTTAGCTGCGGATTGTCCGATGGAGTACGAGAACCTTTCTCCATCATCTGACAGCATCGTAAATTTGAAATTGTCACCACCTTTTCTCACAACGTTCCCCAACTGGGAGACTTGAAAAGTCCAATATATTTTATCGGATAGGATCTCTTTGTCAGAACGATTGTCTTTCCCTCTATGGAATTGTTCGACTGTTTTTAGTGCCGAGAACAAAGCTTTCAACAGGAAAGTCTTCCCGGATTGATTAGGACCAATGAGCAAATTTATGTTATGCAGATTTGTGGCCGTCATTGATTCGATCGGCCCCAAATTGCTTATTGATAATTCCTTAATCATAACAATCAGACTTCATATTTAATACAAAGATAAAAATATCCCTTGAGATTAGTCGCTCTTCAAGCATTGAATCCGTATCGTGTCAAGCATTAATCCGATAAACTGCCACGATATCTCAAAGCATCTTTAAAGCCACGGATAACAGAATCGGACCAACTTTTAAGCTGACGTTTGTTTTCGTCCTTCTGTGTTTTTGTTAGAGTTGGATTTTCATCTATTTGTGATTCTATCACTTGCATTGCGAATTCTTTGGCAGCATCAATTTCCTTCTCATTAGCATTGCTATTGAATACTCGCATACCAAGTTCTGCCCAAAATATTCCTTGAAGGTAGTCACTTATCATATAATTCCGTTCCATTGATGTTGTTGATAAGTTCAAGCCTCCTTCCAGTCGGCTATCGTTCCGGTTTCGGATGAGAAGCTGACGCCGATCTTGCGGACGGGGCGGGTGTCGGCTTCGTAGGGGCGTGCATAGCCTTTGGCTTCTATCTGCCGTAGGGCCTCCTCCGCGGTGCCATCCAACTTGAACTCAAAGATGTAGATTCCTTTTTTCGTCTCGATGATGCAGTCGGCACGGCCCTCGCTTTGTTGCTTTTCCGTGAGCACTATGTAGGTACTGAGGATGCGGAATATCAGGTAGAAAGTATAATGAAAATAACGTTCTTTCTCGTTCTCACCCTCTTTCCGACGCATAGTGTAAGGTATGCTGGCAAAAAATGCCGTCAGACTCTTACGCCAGGTTTCAAGATCATCCCTCAAGATGGCGCGCACCAATTCTATCACCAACGTGCTTGCGGATTCTTTTGTTCCCAAGTAATTGGAGGCTATCAGGGTCAGGAAGCCTTTCTTCACTTCATTGTTGGGAAGATCAAGGAGATATGAGTCCGAGTCACGGTCATAGTCCTTGATAGTCAGATAGCCGCTTTGGTAAATCATCGGCAGCGGCTTCTCCACATCAGCTTTGTAGTCAACGAAGTCCGTGGCATCGTAGTACTTCCCGGTAAGCTCGTTAAGGTTCTCGTTCGTGTGGTTGAGAAGGCGGATGAGATAGCTTGGGGTGCCGGTGCGGAACCAAAAATCTTGGATTTCCCTATGGCTCAGCGCATTCAATACGCTGAAAGGATTGTACACGTCCGTTTTTCTTCTGCTGAAATGATAACCATCATAATGCCTTTTCATCATCAGGCGCATCTCCTCCGGCGTCACATTCAACTCTTCCGCCATAGCATCCATCTCAGAGGCGAACACGCTTTCAAGCTCCTGGCTTGTGATGCCGCAGATCGTGTCATACCTCCCGTTCATACTGATGTCCTCAGGCTGATTGAAACCGCTGAATACACTCACCTGCGAGAACTTTGTCACTCCTGTCAGCAGCACGAAGCGCAAGTCTTGGTCGGCGGCCTTGAAAGCGGAATAGAACCCTTTGAGAATATTGCGGTTATATTCCTCTATAAGAATATTTTCGCCGTTGCCATCTTTGGTGGTGTAGCCAGTGTCGAGCACGTCAAGCAGCGGTTTGTCATATTCATCAATCAGCACCACACAGCCTTTGCCCGTTTGCTTATGTACATACGACATTAGCTGCGCAAAGCGCTCTCCAATGCTGTTGCGGGCATCTCCCTCAAGCCCATATTCCTTTTCCCATCTTTCGACGCACACGTCAAGTTTGTTCTTCAGCGCGCTGCCGACCGTAAAATCGCTGCCATTGAAATCAATGTGGAATATAGGATAGCTTTCCCAATCCTTCTCAAGCGACTCGATGGATAAACCTTTGAATAGTTCCTTATCGCCGCTGAAATAGTATTTCAGTGTTGACACCAGCAGACTCTTTCCGAACCTCCGAGGGCGACTCAGAAAATAAACCTTGCCGTCTTGCACCAACCTATACAGCAAGTCTGTCTTGTCGACATAGATAAAACCGTCCTTGCGTATGCTCCTGAAATCTTGAATACCTATCGGGAACTTCATTTTGTTGTCTATTATTTATGGGTTCTGTACGTCTCTGCAACAGATTTGTGTACCTTAGTAGTCTATCATCCCGATCCTGCCGAGTTCAAGGAGGGTGTCGATCTTCAGGATGGTGTAGATGAGGGTTGAGGCATCCCAACGGGGGAGCTGGAAGAAGTCGAAGTAGGGCTTCAGAAGGGAGTAGCATTCCGTTGTGTCGAGGGACTCGGGGGCGTTGATCAGTTTTCGGAAATCTTGCTCGGAACCGATGGCCGCCACCTGCTCGAACAAAGGTGAGGATTTGCCGCTTTCCTCGGCTTTGTGGGTGGCGTTGAAGTAGTTCCTGAATATGACCGCGTCGATGACGATGCGCTCTTTTGAAGCGTCACTGCCATCTTGTTGGCGGCTTAAGAATCCTGCGGAATTGGCTTCCTTGCCAATATGTCCGAACAGGGCATTGAGGCTTCTGTCGATGCTGTCTTGCAGGACTCCGATGCTCTTTTTGAAATCCTCGGTCCGGGCGATGCTTCTGAGGAAGTCGATCTCGTTGTTCTGGTTTTTCGCTATCGTGAGGAGGTTGGCTTTCGCGAAATGCTCTTTCACAAAGGCGTAGATCGAATAACTTACATTGTCGTTGCCGGGGGCGATTTTCTCTTGCAGCTTGAACATTCTTGAGACCAGGAATATCGGCTTGAAGAGGAGGTTGTCGTAGTCATTCTTCAGGGACTCGTCCGAGATGTTCTCAGAGGCGAAGTGCTTCGAGGCGACCTCTATCTCAAGGTTGTAGTTCTTGAACAGGAGCTTGTCCTCGTGCATTGTCTGGTATATTGATTCATCGAGCGAGTCTATCGGGAGGATGAACTCGTCAGGCAATGTGGTCAGTTTGAGGATGTTGGCTTCAGATGGGTAGCGTAGCCTCCGGCCGTCCTTTCGGTTGCCGCCGTCCCTGAATTTCAGCAGAGCGGCGCACGTGCAGGCGAGATTACGGTAAAAATGCCTCGGGAGGTCCTTCAGGATCCCTATCTGGGCCTTGATCGGGGCTTTCTGGGTATGCTTCTCGGTCTTGCTTTGCGCTGTGAGGGTCTGGACCGCGATGACAAAGGAAAGGAAGGCGAGGGCGATCGCGCACCAACCGTAGGCGTTCCATCCGTCCTTCAGATTGTCTTTCTTCGTGTTGCTTTCGATCAGTTCCAGCTTCTCGTCATAGATCTTGTTCTGGATCTCGATGATCTCGCTCAGGTCCTGATGCAGCTGCGCGTTCGTGACCTCGCAAGGATTCTCCACAGCAGGCTGCCCCGGAACCGCCCGCTCTTCTTGAGCGTGAAGCGGAGCGCCGCCAAGCACAACCGCTATCAATATGATTATGAATCTTGTTGCTTTCATCTTTCTTATTCCTTTTTCTCTGAAATCATATGTCATTTGACATTAACCTTCCAATAGCCTCCATTGTCAGGGCCGATGCGGGAGATAAGTCCGGCGGATTTTAGTTTCAGAATTTCACGTTGGATGGTTCTTGGGTTAACGGATAAAGCGTTCGAGATTATTGCGGAAGATATTGATCGGTCTTTTTTGATGAGGTCGAGGATTTTTTGCTGCCGTTTAGAAAGTTCCTGAGTTTTATCTACGACATTATCTACGACATTATCTACGACATTATCTACGACATTATCT
>CAVCRL010000042.1:13503-16828 GCA_963604455.1 Lachnospiraceae bacterium
TATCTACGACATTATCTACGACATTATCTACGACATTATCTACGACATTATCTATGACATTGTCTATGACATTTCTTTATCCAGACTATTCCTTTATTGTCTTTGTACGGTTTGTCAAGTCCTTGCGCCACACGTGCGGCAACAACAGCCTTTCCATCCAATACTACGGTCTCGATCATAATTGTTATCGAGGGGCTGACATTGTCTGACGCGGCATTTGACAATAGGTTCGATGTCTTTTGGATCTCTTCGTAGGACAAACCTGTGACCTCTCCCGTCTTATCATTAACCCCGACAACCAGAAGCCCTCCTTGCGAGTTGCTGAAAGCGACGAACTCACACCCGATCTTGTAGGAATCGTCCACGCGTTCCTTGAATTGGATGGTGGTGGATTCTCCCATCATAATGATCGCTTTAAGTTTCTTGGCATCCATAAAATGTCAGGACAATAAGGAATATTCGGAGGAGAAGGGGGAAATATTCAATGACGGGCGGAGGCGGAGCGCGCGTCTATCTTGCTGATGATGTGCGTCTCGGCATATTCAAGGTCGCTGGAGTCGTCGATCTCGTACCAGAGGAGGCCGGGGACTTTCAGGACGGGGAGGGGGAGGATGGTCCGCGAGACTGCCAGGAGCTCATATTCATAACCCAGTTTGGGGTGGGTGGAGAGCCTGGTGGCGTAGTCGTCGCACATCGCCTGGTAGAAGCGGGCGTCGATTTTGTGGATGCCGACCAGCTCGCCGGAAGGGTTGAGCGCGGTCTTGTCGGTGGAGCAGGCGGCGAGGTTGCCGTCGGAGTCCATCTCAACGTAGTACTGGTCCTGGAACTTGGTGACCGGGGTGATCAGCATCGCGCTGGAATATTCACACTCAAGCAGGGAGGTGATGGCTTCACGCTCGAAGACGAGGTCCGACTCCAGAAGGAAGAAACTGTCGCCGCCGATGGCCTGGCGCATATTGTAGAGCGTGAACATACTGTTCGTCTCTGAATATCTTGGGCTGAAGACGCACTCGATCTGCGGGTAGCTGGTCTTCAGTGCCTCGTAGGCTTCCTTCTTGTAGCCGGTGCCGATGAGGATCCTTTGGATGCCGCAGCTGAGAAGGGTCTCGATGGAGCGGATGACCATAGGCTTCCCGCCGGCTTCTATGAAGCCTTTGGGGATGGCCTCGGTGTACTTGCCGAAGCGGGTGCCAAGGCCGGCGGCCATTATGACCGCGGTGGTGATGGGTGCTGTCGCTTTCATCTTGTGAATATGTCCGCTGAGGTTCTATTTCTTCAGGCGGCTCCAGAAGGATTTTTTTTGGGAAGAAGCCTGCCGGTCGCCGGACTGGCTGAGGTAATATTCCCGGAAGGTGAGGCCTTCGGAGATCATCTGGTAGATCACGCCCCAGTCGGGGAGGCCGCCGAAATTGCGGTCGTCGATGAACAGGTCGGCCTTCAGCTTGCGCGGGGAGGTAGGCGTGTCCTCGCCTTCGTAGTATTCCTCGGGATGGTTGCTGTTGATGGCGTAGAACTCCAGGCCACGTTCGCGGCACCAGTCCACCGCGTCCTTCAGAAGCCTGCCTTCGCGGACAGACCAGAGGATCAGGGTATGATGATCGGCCTGAAGGCGCTTGAGGGTGTCCACGGCGAACGGGATCTCCTTTCCGATCTTCGGGTATTTGTGTTCAACGATGGTCCCGTCAAAATCGACTGCTATTATCATTGTTCAAAAGGGTTCGTTAGAGTCTTGACAAAATCTTGGGGCTTGACACTCAATGTAATAGTTTGCGTGTCAATGTCTTAGGTAGCAAAAGACACGAAAGCAAACCTTTGTGCTTATGATTGGCTCTAAGGATGCGGTTCGTGTAAGCGCTTATTTGTCCCAAATTTAACCAAAAATATCCTAAAGGACAAATTAATTAGCCTAAATCGGAGAAGAAAATTTTCCGGCGTCATTCTGGCTCTTTTGAGGCTGCCGCGGGACGGAGTGGTTTATGAATATCACTGCGGCTCAACCGGCACGACGAGATCCGGATGGACGGAGACGATGGCGACGGAGACGACCCCTTGGATCTCCACGACGACCTTCTTCGAGCGGGAGCCTTTGACTTTGACGAATACACCCTCACAGCCTTCGAATATCCCGCCGGTGATCCTGACTTTCTGCGCTTTGGAGAAATTGATCTCGGACGGGCCGAAAAAGCGGAGTGTCTCGTCGTAGGTTCCGGTCACGGCGATGAACTGGCGCATCTGCTTCTCGGGGACCGTGATCTTCTTCCCAAGCCTCTGATCCATCATATATTGCAGCAGGGGAATGCAGGTGGGCTTCTTCAGCTCCTGGATCTGCGAGGCGGTCGCGCGGACGAAGATCAGGTTGTGGATCACGGGGACGAGGCGTTTCCTGCCGGTGCGGGCGGATTTCTCGTACTTCATCGGGATGAAATTCTCCACGCCTTTCTCGTCCAGAAGCCTTTTGACTTCCAGCTCACGGCGATAGGTGACCCGCATCGCGAACCACTCGATTTCCTCGTATCTCGTTTCCTGCATCTTCTCCGGTAATTCAGAATGTCCAAGTTACGAAAATGTCGCGGAAAATGCAACTTTATCGGACGACCTTTTGGACCTTTGGGGCAACCTTTTGGAAGGCCAACCGCTCGCTGCCATCGGCGAGGTGTATGATTCCGCAATATTCAAAACCTGCCTTTTCAATGAGGTGGCGCATAATGCGGTTGTCCCGGTGGGTGTCGATGCGAAGGTTCGGCGACACCGATGCGGCATATTCAATTATCTCGCTGAATATGCCGTGGCTGTCGGCGGAACCCGCGATGCGGTGGATCACTGAATATTCAGCCTCGTCGTCCAGCCATTTCCCTTGGATTGATGAATATGTCGGCTCGGGTGAGGGGAGGAGTGCGAAATAGCCGGCGGGCTTCCCTTCGCGCTCGACGATGTGGGCTCCTCCTTTGCGGATGTCGGAGCGGACGATGTCGGCGTTGGGATAGCCGTCTTCCCATTGGGTCAGGTTGCCGCTTGAGCGCATAATGGCTTTCGCGGCACTGAACAGCTCCAATGCTGCCGGGATGTCTTGCTCTGTGGCTTTTCGGATCATTATTGCACTCCGAGCAGTTCGATTTCGAAAATCAGCGTCGAGTTGGCCGGAATCCCAGGCTGGGAGAACCCGCCGTAACCCAGTTCGGACGGAATGTAGATCTCCCATTTGTCTCCGACACGCATCTGTTGCAGGGCAATGACCCAACCCTCGATCAGATCCCTGAGCCTGATGGCCAACGGATAGCCTCCGAGGCTGGTGTCGAAGCACTTGCCGTCAATGGTCCGGCCAAGG
>CAVCRL010000043.1:0-16743 GCA_963604455.1 Lachnospiraceae bacterium
ATCGGCCATAAGTTTGGCCGTCTGGGCAGAAGCGCTGTCGGAAACGCAGTACCTCTTTAGGTGCTCGTAACTTGCCAGAATGTCATCCCATTGCTCTCTGCGAGTCTTCTCAATCTTTGAATATGCTTCCAGAAGCTCATCCACGTCCGCCTCGCCCTCGACCACGGTCTCTCCCAACCGTCTTCCGCTACGGTCGAAGAATTCCACGTTCCGTCCAGTGAACGCCACGGCAATCTCATCGGAAATGTAGTGGAGATCATCGTAGGTCGGAACCAGTATTTCTGTGCCGGAAGTGTCCGCGAGTCCGTATTTTCCATCCGCTGACACGATCATTGTTCCGTTGAGGCAATCGGTCTCCGTGTCGTAGTCAGGCTTGACGACAGTCCGCACCTCTGTTCTCGAAGCGCAAGACACGGCCATCAGGGTAAGAAGAAGGAATATTATTGGTTCTTTATGCATATTCAATCAAGCAAACAAATTTACCATTATTTTTGGTAAAAAACGTGTGGAAAAGGTTATATTTGAATTTTGTGGACATAAATACAAGTTGGCGATTTTATTACTGTTTCAATTTGTCAGTAATGTTCTTTTAGGATTGCATAGTTTGCGTTATGATGGAAGAGACCTCAGCTTTTTTCGGTTCCTGCGAAGAATTGTCTGATGGCGGGTTCGGGGATATTCAGAAAATCCACGAGTTGCCGGAAAGTTATTCCATACTCAGCAGGGCGACTCTTGACGGCAAGCTTGTGGCCTTGAAGTCCTTGAAGCCTGAATATGTCGGGAACCCCTTCTATGAGGGACATCTCCGCAAGGAGTACGAGATCGGCCGCACACTGAATCACCCCAATATCTGCCCTGTTCTGGATTTCATTAATATTTCCGTTCTCGGCAACTGCATCGTGATGCAATGGATTGACGGTGCAAGCCTTGTAGATTTGTTGCAGAACCTCCCGAAACGCACGGACCGACCTTGGGCCAGAAAGATTATTCTCGAACTCTGCGACGCCCTTGAGTACCTGCACCGCAACCAGATCATCCACCGTGACCTGAAACCCGGCAACATAATGATCACCAGGAACGGCCAGAATGTCAAACTGATAGATTTCGGCCTAGCCGATTCCGACTGGTACGCCGTGCTTAAGAATCCGGCCGGTACGAATGGCTACATATCGCCGGAACAGATGGCCGGAGAGAGCGTGGACTGCCGGACGGACATATATTCATTGGGCAAGATAATGCAGCGGATGGGGGTATATTCCCGGATCGCCGCCGTCTGCGCCGCCAAGGATCGTGACAGGCGCTACAGGTCGGCTTCGGAGGTTCGTTCCGCCATTTTGAGAGAGGAGAGAAAGGGCGTTGGTTTTGGATCCTTCTTATCGCTTCGTTGTTGTGTATGATTCTGTCATTCAGTATGTTGCTTCCTGATATCAAGGCTTGGAAGGAGCACCGTGCAGTGGATTCCGTTTTTGAGGAAATCTCCGCAGACATCAGGGAAGCCGGCTATTGATCGTTCCCCTCGCTGATGACATCGGCCCTGTTCAGGCCTTCCTGCGTCCCCGCGATGTAGGAGAGGGTATATTCCCCGTTCCTCAGGAGCCTTGGGATGTAAAGCGGGTAGCCTATCATAAATGATTCTGACTGAAACTTGTCTCCTTCAAGCAGTTTGGAGTTCTCCGACTTGATGACCGTGTAGTTCCCGTCCCCGTCATACCTTAAGGTGACAAGCCTGTTCGGAGCCCAGCCGATGAGCACCTCCGCTCCGTTTTTCAGGTCGGACGAGCAGACTTTCTTAACCGAGAAGAAGTGGGAGACGTAATGCTCGTCATTCAGAATGCTTTGCTTGAACGCGCTGAAGTATCTTTTCCCGACATATCTGGACAGCACGTTGAGGGTGGAGATTCTCGGAGTCGGCTTCAAGGTCACATATCCCCAAAGTCTTTTCAATGTGGATGAGGAGATCAGCTCGCCGCATTCGTGTTCGACCACAACGGACAACGCCTCGAAATCAGCCGATGTCGAAAGCCGTCTCCCGTAGCGTTTCTCGACCTCCGCCAGCAAGTAATTCAATTCCGGTACTATCTTGGCCATTTGTGCATTCATTTTTGAACTGCAAAGATATTCATTTGGTTAATTTTCTTCAAGTTCATTTTGGTTCATTCTTCGCTACAGAGGACCTATGGCTGAACTCAACGGATATATCCCACTTATCATAGAATACGTAAAATGCGTAATGTAAATTGCGTATTATTGATTAATGTGCTATCTTTGTCAAGTTCGTGAAGAAATATGCTCTTCAGAGTCCCTCGACTGTGCAGACTGCAATCAAGGCACTGATCGACCGGCAAATCGTGACAAGCGAGAAGGGCGTTTACGAGGTGTACGATAAATTCTTTTCTATTTGGCTGGAGACACACACCTGACAAACCGACAGCGAGTCAGACTCCGAATCGCACAGGAATAAAGAAAAATATCTCGGATTTTGTAATTGACTTGCAAACCCGGCATACGTAAGAACAGATGCCGTCCCTTGTTCGGCCGCGGTTTTCTTCCTCTGGCCAGAACCTGGTGTCTTGTGACGTCTTGTCCTTGTCGGTACACCAGAAGCGCGTTTCGTGCACCAACTGCATCTTTTAGTCCATTTGGTACACCAGAAGAACGCTTCCTGTACCAATGGTGCGTCCCTGTATATTCGGTGCATAGAAAAGCCTCCTCACGTACATTTTTCTGTCCTATAAAACAATAGGAGTCTGTTCTGCCATATATGAGAAACTATGCGCGCCTAAAACGTTATTTGCCTGCATTTCCCAAAATTCTGGTTTACCTTTCAGGAAACGCGACATTAATGGTAAAAGCACAAGACAAAGGGAATGAATATGAATACAACCCGCAAAGCGGAACACCGCCAGACCTCCCCTCCGTTCAAAGCATCAAGGACGAGATGCGGAACGTTTAATGACCAATTCACCTACCGCCCTGAAAATGAACCGATATGAACTTGATTCGGCGGGAATATACTTGTAATATTGCAACAAATATTTGATGAATGAAAAATCATAACTTAAGTCAGTCGCTTAAAAACATAATTAATCATAAGAAATTTCAGAAATGAAAAGAACAGTTTTACTTTGCGCCATCGGAACGGTCATCTCAATGATGGCCGCCTACGCCCAAGATGTCGAGACAATCTACTACGACAGTGATGATCAAGTTGTTAAAGTGAAAGAATTCGCTGATTATTACCGAATCATCGAATCTGGCAACACCTTCCCGAAAATGTTCAGGGACTATTATTCCACGGGGGAGAAATTCAGAATCGGTGGGAAGGCTGTCGCCATTGACGAGAACGGTTCGTTTGTGATCGAGGGCGACATCAAGCAGTATTACAAGAATGGGAAGCTGGAGATGGAGTGTCAGTACGTGGCCGGGAAGATAAACGGTCTTTATACCGAATATCTCGAAGATGGAAGACGCTATGAGAGGACGTACGAGAACGGCGTTCCAACCGAAAAATGGGGATGCCTCTACGATGATAAAGGGAATATGTCACGTGTGGACGACAATGGTAATCCATACCACATAACATTGAGCGAGTCAGATCGTTATAATGTTCTGTCAGGTGGTCAGCTGTGGCAGTCATATTCTGACGGAAGCTTCAGTGTCGCCGCCCAGCTTCATCCTATAAGGGAATATGGAAAGTATTATCGCTTGGACATATTCCTTGGCAACGGTTCATTGGAGGCGATAGAATTCGATCCAGCGAATGTCAAAATGTATCAGAATGACAAGAGTGGCAAACGGACATTGGTAAGAAGTGTCTCCGGGAATGAATTCAAAAACAAGATAGACAAACGGCATCGATCCAAAGGATTCTGGTATGCTGTAGCCCAAGGTGTGGCCGCCGGTTATGCCGGCAGGAGCTCCGCCGCAACTGTCACAAGTGATGGAGTTGCAGCCTATACCAGCCAGTACAGCAATGCCAACGCATTATACGGGCAACAAATCGCCAATCAGAACATTCAATCTTACGAGAACACCTTGGCTGGAGAGATGTCAGTATTGTCAGATAACTATTTGGTGGCGGATGATCTTAACCCTGGATTTTATGTTTCCGGCTTTGTACTGTTTGACAACAACTCCAGCGAAGAGGCCGAAGTGGTTATTCCTGTAAACGGTCAGGATTTCGTATTCCGTTTCAGCGATCTCGAAAACAAAGAAAGCGGTTCTTGGACACCAATCAAAGATGTCAACAAAGTGGGATTCTCCTTGGCTTTGGCTCCTATGGTCTCCAGATACCTTGACGAAGGCGGTTCCCGATCGGAGATTTCCGCCTACGAGGCATCAATGATCAACAATCTGAATGCAATGCAAAGTGATTTGACTTTCGGGAAAGAGGGTGAGAAATATTCCATCGTGATGGAAGTTGTGTCAGCTGATGAGGATGATGCGGAACTCAGAGGATGGGCATACCTCTATGACAACGCCACATTGGAGAAAATCGCTTCGTCAAAGATCAAGGCCGAAGGCGGAAGAGGATCCTCTTTCAATCTAAGGTTGGAAAAATCTCTTCACAAGGCGGCAAAGAACCTTCTTTCGGTGATCCAATGAGATAACAGTGAGTTTGTTCTTTAAATCGGAACGTGTATATACACTTTAGGGTTGCAAGTCATAATAATAAGGTAACAACATAAAGGAGAGGAATAAACTCTCCTTTATGTTGTTACCTCGCCCGTCACCCAATCGATTGCCAACCGGTGACAGCCAAGCTATTGACAAACACCAAATTAAGTAATGACCTTTGGCACAATCCCGCTAAAGGTAACCAGCCAAGTCTCTCATTTTCAGTGCGATGTTGACCACGCATCTTTTCGGGATTTGAATATCTCCATAAATTCCGCTGGAGAGACGACAATCGGTTTCCTTGGGAAATGCTTTGTGTTTCCCGTGATCAGGTAACTGCCTTCCTTAGATAGAGCGACCTCGTAAAAAACAACATCTTTTGGATCTGGAAAGGATTCGTCAGAATCAGTTCGTCCCGGATTATATCCGAAGTACTCAATGGCCGCAATCACATTATGGACATTCTCAGGCTTGAAAGGGAACTTGTCCCTAGACAGCACATCTTGATATTCAGCAATGATTTCATCGTTGACCAGAGGGCATATCGTTCCTTCCAGCACCAAATCGAGTATTCGCTTAGTGTTCGATTCTGGATTCCGAGTGAGCAAGGCTGATACCAAAACATTCGTGTCAACCACAGCATAAAAATCAGCGGGCATTTCTTGTCTCACTTATGATGGCGTTGATTTCATCAAGACTTAACTCTGGCATCCCGCTTGAGGCCGCATCCTGCCGCATCTGAGCAAAAGCACTGATGGCCTTACTCCTGATCTGTTCATCAGAGTCCACTTTTATCTCAAAAGGGATACGTCGTTCCCTTACCACAGCTTTCATAAAAATGGTAAAGGCTGCAGTGTTGCTGATTCCAAACCGATCACAAAGTGAGTCGAAACTCTTTTTGAGCCTATCATCAACCCTTATGGTTACTGTTGACTGTGACATAATACTTTCTTGTTACATTATACAATCGAAATCGTAATGCAAATATACTACAATTATAATTCAAAAAGCAATACAATCTGAATCATCTGAGATTCCCGGTTTACCTTTCCCAAAACGCGACATTAATGGTAAAAGTACAAAACAATGGGAATGAATATGAGCACAACTTGCAAAGCGGAACACCACCAGCCCCCTCCGTTCAAAGCATCAAGGACGAGAGGCGGAACGATGAATGATTAATTCACCTACCACTCTGAAAATGAACCGAAATGAACTTGATTTGGCGAAAACTAACTTGTAATATTGCAATCCGGAATTAATTAATGACTCTAAGCGATGAAGAGGGTATTCGAATTAGTTGGGATAAGTTGAAACGGTGACTTGAATCACTTGCGAAATATTGTGTTGAAATATATTAAAGTCATCTTATGAAACACGTAATGCTTAATCAAATCAAAATTGCGGTTATACTCCTGCTTGCACTTGTGGGATGTGCCGAAAAAGAGACTCAAGTCCAGGTCTCATCTGTGTCGCTGAACACGGCGACAGTCGAGATGGTTGAGGGCGAGACTTTCAGCCTTGTGGCAACCGTCCTGCCTAAGGACGCTGAATATGACGGTGTGATCTGGGCTTCGTCCAATGCCTCTGTTGCCAGCATGAATTCCGGCAGAGTCACTGCCATCAAAGAAGGCACCGCCACAATCACCGCCAGTGCCGGAGGCAAGTCAGCTACTTGTACCGTAAAGGTCTCAGCTAAAATTGTGGCCGTAACGTCAATCACTCTTGACAAGACTTCTCTGTCAATGCAAGTTGGGGAAACAGAGGTGTTGACCGCAACGGTAAATCCAGCCAATGCCACAGACAAAGCAGTGATTTGGAGTTCATCGGATGTGTCTGTCGCGACGGTATCTGATGGTAAAATCACCGCCAAGAAGTCCGGTGAGGCAACAATCACGGCAAAGTCAGGAACCTGTGTCGCGGAATGCAAAGTGACTGTTACCGTCAGCACCGAGTCGGTAACCCTTGATAAGACGACCCTGTCATTGGCCATCGGTGAGACCGCAACCCTGACCGCCAAAGTTAAGCCCGATGATGCCACTGACAAGACTGTGGTTTGGACTTCGTCTGACGAGTCGGTAGCCACGGTCGCAAACGGCAAGGTGACCGCCGTCAAGGCGGGTAAGACCACGATAACCGCGAAATGCGGCGGCAAGACCGCCGAGTGCGTTGTGACGGTAACAGTGCCGGCATCTTCTGTAACCCTTGACAAAACATCCCTCACTTTAGCTGTTGGCGAGACCGCACAGTTGACCGCCACTGTGAAGCCTGACAATGCAACAGATAAGAATGTAAGTTGGACTTCATCGGACGAGTCGGTCGCCACGGTCGCCAATGGTAAGGTGACCGCTGTCAAATCCGGCAAGGCAACGATAACAGCCACGTGTGGAGGCAAGACCGCCGAGTGTGCTGTAACAGTGACTGTTCCAGTTTCTTCCGTAACCTTAGATAGGACAATGTTGTCATTATCCATAGGAGAAACTACAACCTTGACTGCTACGGTGATGCCAGACAATGCTACAGACAAGACTATAGTATGGAATTCCTCTGATGAATCAGTCGTTAAAGTTGTTAATAGCAAAGTAACTGCACTGAAGTCTGGAACAACAACGATTGCCGCAAGGTGTGGAAGCAAGTATGCGGAATGCATCGTGACGGTAATAGTACCTGTGTCATCGGTAACTCTGGACAAGAATGATTTGATGTTGCCAGTCGGAGATGCTGCTACTTTGATTGCCACAGTTAAACCTGATAATGCAACTTCAAAAAACGTAATCTGGTCATCCTCTAATGAATCTGTTGCAACGGTCAAGAATGGCAATGTTGTTGCTAAAGAAGAAGGAGAGACTATTATCTCAGCATCAGTTGGAAATGTATCCGCATCTTGTAAAATAGTTGTTATCAACACCAATAGAGTAATTAAATATACCGCCGAAAGTTCAGTGGCCCCGTTCAATCAAGATGCATTTGGGGCGAAGATTATTTCGAATGAATACTCTTATCCAAATGGAATGATAATATTCGATGGCCCAGTAATAGAAATTGGTAGAAATGCCTTTTATAAATGTCAGGCATTAAAGACAATTGTAATTCCTGAGAGCGTGTCTACTATTGGCGAGAATGCATTTATGGATTGTGAAAAACTAAGTTCCATAAATATCCCAGAAGGTGTTGCCTCAATTGGAATTGCTGCTTTTAAACAATGTCATTCATTGTCTGATATAGTTTTGCCAAAAAAGGTGACAATAATAGAAAAAGAGACGTTTTATGAGTGCTGGTCGTTGTCGAATGTCGTATTCTCCAAAAAAGTGAAATCAATAGGAGAACATGCCTTCTTTTATACAGCGATTAAGACTTTGGATTTGCCACAAGGTATACAAACTATTGGTGAGGGTGCTTTTGTGGCCTGCAAAAATATTACTGATATATTTATTCCTGGTACTGTCATCTCAATGGGGCAGGGTGCTTTCCAATGTTGTGAGTCTTTGGTTTCGGTTGAAATACAGGAAGGCGTGACTGTTTTGAGTCAGAGTTGCTTTGTGGATTGTCTCTTGCTATCCACGGTAAGGTTGCCAAATACAATTAATAAGATTTGCCGTCGGGCATTTAAAGGTTGTCAAGTATTAAGCAATTTGTATTTAAAAGCTAATATACCGCCTGAACTACAAGATTATGTTTTTGGTGATAATAGAGGTATGAACATCTGGGTTCCACGAGCCTCTGTTGATGCTTACAAAGTGAAGTGGGTTGAATTCAAGGACAACATAAAAGCTTATGATTTCTAGAATCTTTAAAGACATTCAATACTATGAGAGATAGATATACTTACGAACAAATTTCGGAAGCGACTGATAAGTTCCTTCTTGGCGTTGAGCGAAATGATAACAATGCAAGGATCAGCGAGGACACAGGAATCTGTCAAACTCGTATCAAAACTTGGAAACATAGGTACAATATCATTGCGAGGCGTTATCAAGTGGAGAACAGGCGTTGCTTGCAATTCATCAGCAATCTGACTTATGGTGTCTCGGAAGATGTCTGGAATCGATGGCTTTGCGCGATAGATGAAAGATTGGAGGAGATTAGAAATTGCGGAGGTTTGTCGAATGACATCAGAACTATTCTTGAAGAAATTGCCCACGAGATTGACGCGGCGGTTGCTCCTCAGAGAGGAACCAATGATGATTTGATTGACGGTGCGGTCGCATACTTTGTGGACGAAACAAGAAGGTCTGGGCAGGAATAAAATGCGATGTGTATTCAAGAGGAAACGAAATCTTGAATAGGGAGGAGTTCCTTCCCAAGGACAAACTTATAATAAATTGGTTATATTATGAAAAGACATTTGATGTTTATTGTTATGGCAAGTGCTGCAATATTATGCGGCTGCCATAATGAGTCTGGATCAGTTGAAGTGCAGACCGTCACCCTTAGCACAGCCTCTTTGGAAATGCTTGAGGGGGACAATGCGATCCTTTCGGCGACAGTCTTGCCGAAGGATGCGGATTATGATGAGTTGTTGTGGGCATCCTCCAACCAATCTGTCGCAAGCGTGAACTCAGGGGTAGTGACGGCGTTGACAGCCGGCACGGCCACCATCACGGCGAGCGCGGGAGGCAAAATGGCTACTTGCTATGTGCAGGTCTCGTCAAGGTATGTTCCGGTGGCCTCCATCGCTTTGGATAAAGTTTCCTTGAATATTTTGCCTGGAGAAAGCTCAACATTGTCTGCCACAGTCTATCCGGAAAACGCCACGAACACTGCCGTGTCCTGGCGTTCGTTGGACGAGAGTGTCGTGACTGTAAAGGATGGTTTGGTCACCGCTGTCAATGTCGGAACGACAAGCGTCATAGTTACATCGGATGATGGCGGTAAAACCGCGGAATGTAAAGTGACGGTCGATCCTGTCAAGGTTGCCGGGGTAAGTTTGAGTGCGACAAGCCTTGTGATGATGGTTGATGATGTCAGCACGCTTAGGGCGACGGTAACTCCAAAGAACGCCACAAACAAGGCCGTTCAATGGAGCAGTGACAATGAGAACGTCGCTATCGTAAAAGATGGCAAGGTGACGGCAAAGTCAAAAGGATCGGCCAAGATTACGGTCACGACGGAGGATGGGAGTAAATCGGCCACCTGCTCGGTGACCGTGACGGATGACATCTCTTGGTTCGTTTCGGCGAAGTATTTGGGCGGTTCACTTCTCATCACAAACGACTTGATCCTGACAGGAAGCAAACTTAATTTCGGAGTATATAATTCTTCCAAAAAGACTATAACTGTAGACAGCGTTCAGTTGATAGATGGCGTGACAGGCTCAAAGGGAAACGTTATGACGATTAATCACAAGATCACCGGTAATTCTGATGCCGCGTGGACAATAACCATTACTGGTGCTGGAATTCATAAACCAATAGCGGAATTTGTTTACACGTATAATGGACAGAAATATTCGACGCAAGCGCAATATTTTAGCATTAATATAGGAATATGAAAAAGATAGTTACCGCTATATTGGTAATACTAACATTATTCTCCGCTTGCGGCAAATATGATGACTCCGGCATTCGGAATGAGATAAACGGCATTCAGGCTCAGATAGCGAATCTATATAAGCAATGCTATATGTTGAAGGATCTACTTTCCGCGATAGAAAAACGAGACGTTGTTATGAGCGTCACAGATCTATCTGACGGGAGTGGCTACGTGATAAAGTTTTCATCCGGACGAACCATCACCTTGCGCAACGGAAGCGATGGACGGACACCTAATGTAGGAGTGCGACAGGGCTCTGACGGTGTGTATTACTGGACCATCGACGGGGAATGGCTTCTTGACGGGAGCGGGAAGAGGATCCGCGCGCAAGGAGATGACGGAATCGTGCCGAAGATGAAGATCGAGGATGGCTGGTGGTTCGTATCTTATGACGATGGGAAGAACTGGACGAAACTGAGCAGGGCCACCGGGGAGGACGGGGACGCGTTCTTCTCCAGCGTGACCGACAACGGGGAGACAGTGACCGTCAAACTGAAGGACGGGACGACCTTTGATATTCCCAAAGCCAAGGGGGAACTGGGGATCCGCTTCTCCGAGTCGGAGGACATCGGCGTCAGCGCGGGGGAGACAAAGACCATTGAATATACGATCGTGAACGGTTCGGCCGAGACCTTGGTCAAGGTGTTCGGACAGAACGGCTGGAACGCCAAGGTCCAGAGGGCCGACGCTTCCAAGGGCGCGATTGTCGTGACCGCCCCGTCGCCATTGGTAGAGGGCGAGGTCGTCGTGCTGGTCTATGAGGGTGATTCCAAGACGGTTGTGAGATTCCTGAACTTCGTCAAAGGAACCATCAGCGCGCCTAAGGAGGCATATTCATTTTCCGGCAAAGAAGGGACCTACGAGGTGAACCTTGATACGAACGTTGACTATGATGTGAATATCCCGGCGGAGGCCTCATCGTGGCTGAGTTATGACGGACTCCAGACCAAGGCGATGCGTCGTGACAGGCTCGGCTTCCACGTTGCCCAGAATTTCGGGCCGGATCCCCGCACGGCCGTGGTGACGATCACCGACAAGTCGAAGGAGAACGCTGTGAAGATCTCGATTACTCAGAAGGTGTGGGATGCCATCGACATTCCGGACGCCAACTTCAAGGCGGCGCTGGTGGCGAAATTCGACAAGGACGGAGACGGGGAGATCGGCAAGGAAGAGGCTTTGGCGGTGAAGGAGGTCTCCGTGTCTGGCAAAGGCATAAAATCTATGGATGGCATCCAATATTTCGAGAACCTGCAGCGTCTTGATTGCTCTTTCAACGAATTGACGGCCATTGATTTGAGTGAAAATCCCAAATTGGACGTCCTGAGCGTCGCCCATAATTCAATCTCTCAAATCGACTTGGGCAAAGTGTCATTAAACATACTTATCTGCTTCGAGAACAAATTATCTGACTTGGATCTGAGTTCCCAGACAAACCTTCAGTCAATTTCTTGCGGCGGCAATCCGGATCTCAAGACTCTTGATTTGAGCGGATGTCATCCGACCATAAACAGCATTGTCGCCACTGGATGCAACGCATTGGCTACCATTTATTTGAGACGAGACCAGACGCTCCGCTTCAAGGAGATCCCGTCCGGCGCCAAAATCAAGTGCCTGACTCCTGACGGCACCGTCACCCTCCTCCAGAAACACACAGTGGGCCGTGGAATCAAATTCGTCATAATGGGCGACGGCTACCTACGGAATTCCCTGGCCGCAGAATATGGGGGCAAGTCAACGTTCGACACTTGGACTGACAGGGCGATGGAGGCCATCTTCGCGGAAGAGCCGTACAAGACCTTCCGCGACCGCTTTGATGTCTATTCCGTGGCGGTGGAATCAACAACGGAATCCTTCACTGGCGGCACGGCGCTCGGCTGCACCTTCGGTAGTGGCACAAGGATCAACGGTGACAACGAAAAGGTCTTTGAATATGCCGGCAAGGTGCAGGGCGTTGATTTCACTCAATCTGTTGTAATCGTGATTCTGAACTCCACCCGCTACGCCGGGACCTGCTGGTACTGGGCCGACCATAAGGCGATCGCCTACATCCCGACCACCTACAACGACGTTAAGGAGTTCTCTCAGACGATGCGCCACGAGGCCGGCGGCCACGGATTCGCCAAACTGGCGGATGAATATAGCTATTCAGGCACCATCCCGTCTGATAAGATTTCCTCTTACCAATGGTGGTACAATGCCATTGGACACGGGGCTAATGTGGATGTCACGAACGATCCGGCGAAGATTCATTGGTCCCACTTCTTGTCTGATTCCCGTTACTCCGGCCAGGTTGGTGTGTACCAAGGTGCCCTGACCTACCAATATGGAGCTTACCGCCCTACCGATGAGAGCATAATGCGCCACAACATCGGCGGTTACAACGCCCCATCCCGTGAGGCAATCTACAAGCGCATAATGCAACTGTCGGAAGGTGATACTTGGGAATATGACTATGAGACCTTCGTGGCCTACGATGCCGTCAATCGCTCGAACACCTCACAGGCATATTATCGTGAGGAACTCCGCGACTTCGATGAACGGACCTTCATCCCGCTTGCTCCACCGGTTTTCGTTGATGGCCCGGCACCCTCTATCCATCAATGATGGTCGTGGCATTCAACTTATTGAATATGATCGATAAAGCACCATAGCCTGATCTTGATTTTTCATACCCGGAAGAGCGGTCTCCAATTGTTTTACAAGACAGGCACAGAATCCGTGTTGTCCAGTGAAAGCCACTTGCGTACAGTCAAGATTTTACAAAATGCTTTCAGCCATATAGTGCGCATATGCCCGCAGAGACCAGATCGGGCTGAAAAACTTGAAGATCAGAGTATAAGATTTTCACGTCTATGTGCCCTTGAGATGCTTCTATCAGGCTTTGGGCTGAAAGCGTTTTGTAAAATCTCGGCTAAATCGGTGAGAGGCTACATCCCTGATTGATGTCTGGGAATATGGGCCGCCCTTGGTTCCATCGGGGCCAACTGGTATTACGTGTACATTGGGTGTATCAATTTCGTGTGTTTCTGATTTTGCGACCTGTCTGATTATTTGCCAAGGTAGTCATTAGCATAAGAGGAGGTTTTAGTGTTGCCTCCGATGGGCGGATTAATGTTCCGGTTGAGGTGTGTCTGAGTTGAGATTATACTGTAGGAGCCATTTCCAAACAGGTATGATTTCAATAACACCAAATTCATCCTCGATAATGTCGGACTCTTCATTTGTGAGTATCAGGCGATGTTTGCAAGGAAGCACCTTAGGTATCTTTTTAAGAGCATTCACTTCACGCTCATATGTGTCCGTGGATTGTGATATATTATATGAGACTTGTATTGCCAGTTCATCCTCAGGCACATAGAAATCGACCTCGAACCTTTCATTATAGAAGAAAACCCTCTCATTGTCTGGGTCGTGTCCATATTTTCGGAAAAGGGCGAGTGCGACCGTGTTTTCTAGCAATGATGCCATTCCGTTAATGAGGAACAGGTTAAGCACACCGTTGTCGATAAAATAGTACTTGCAGGAGGTCTCTCTTTCTGCAAAGGGTGCGGACATATTTCTAAGACGCAACACCAGCCAGGCGGATTCGCTGTACTCAATATATTTACTGACAGTGGGCATAGTTATCTTCCCGCTAACTGAGGATAGTATGTGGGACAACCGATTATAAGATACTGGTTGGCATACGCTTTCTGCCAATTTCTTCAGTAGCAGATGCAAGAGATTTGGGTTTGATATCTTGTTGCGACTGGCAATATCCCCTAGATATATCTTCTGAAATGTACTGCTCAGATAGTTGCGTTTGACTGGTAGTCCTACAGATTCAGGTAGTCCACCCCATAAGAGATACTCATTCCACGTGCGAAGCACGGTCGCGCGTGTTTCTGTAGCCAGCAACGATACCTTGTCATATGGAACACCTTCCACTTTTATGAATTCCAAGAAACTATACGGATAGACCTCTGTCGTAAGGTAACGTCCTCCCAATGTTGTCATAACCTCAGAAGACAGCTTATAGTGTTCAACATCTTTCTGATTGGATGCTAAACTTGTTTGAGGATGTCTTTGCTGATCATCTGTGCTTTTTTTTAAAATTGTTATTTTGAATTTATTGTACAAAGTTATAAATATTATTTTGAATAACGAGTATGGCCTTGACCGTTTTTTAGATCTTCTTGGCACCCTGACCTTCCCTAAGAATGTGGGAAAACAAAAAAGCCCACATCGCTGCGGACTTTTTGATAGTTGCGGGTAAAATGTATCAGAACAGGCTTGCATTCGCTGACAAGAGCGCTCCTGCGATGGGATAATTACATATCTTCCAATGACAGGCATCCGAAAGTTATGTTTGTGTTGCCGAATGCGCTTAGGCTTCGATCCAGTTCGCTGGCAATCATACGAAAAGACGTGACGTTACGTATTAAAGAACAGATGAGTTTGTTTGTCAAGATTGAATAATAAGATACTGTACAAAAGATCTATTCATTACTTTCGTAGCGTAGTCTTTTATCGCCCCGATCTGAGGGCACACGCTTTGGCGAATTGAGAGAAATACTTGTCTGATGGCGCTATCGCATTGTTGTCCTTGGAAAGATATTCTTCGCAGAATTGGTCTCTCGCCATAAGGAGCTCCCTGAGCATTGAATCTCTGGATGAAGGGGAGTCGTTGTCGCGTCCTGTCTCGATTGTGAGATCGAATAAGTCAAGAGCCCGGATAAAGGCGTTTCTGGCCAGCGTTGTGTTCCCCTTTTGTTTCCATTTCAAGGTCCGTCCAACCTCGCTTCCAATGTTCGCCATCTGCGCGATGAAATCCATCGCCGCCCATTTATCCTTATCAGGTCTCGCCGGAAGAGATGTCGTTGTCATTTGATAATGTTTGTTGACTATTTATCGATAATTGTCATAATACTCACAATCTTTCTGAATACAAACCTACGCAAAAAAAATGATTTCTCATCCTTGAAAGTCTCTAAAAAGATTCTCGAAATATTCTCGGGTGAAAATAACGGCGTTATGCACCCGGGAATATGAATATCTGTTTAGTCGGGTGCGAAAACGGCCCTTTTTCACCCGACTTTGTATAGTACCCTCCTCGTATTCCAAACCGATCCCGATCTTGTTCCCTTTTCTCTATCTGACGGAAAAAACAAAAAAGCCCACATCGCTGCGGACTTTTTTCGGTTAGTTAGTAGTGTATTACCTTATTTTGAAAGAAGGTCATAGTCGTTAGAGTGTGATGTATCTCACATTTCCGATGACAAAAGTAGTCAAAAAAAACGTTTAAGCAAGCCTTTTTCCGGAAAACTTTTAAACGTTTTACGTTGATAACTATCTTTTACCTTGACTATCAATGCCTTCCGATTATTCTTGCCAGAAGATTTTTTTGCCTGACTTTTTTTATCTGGCGGCCGGTTGCCTCAGATTTGACGAAGACCCCGATTTTTTCACTTCCTCTTATCTTTGACGGGATTCTGATCGTGCTTTCCGCCGGTGTCGCCGAGCAGTTCAGGACGGAGAAGCCTTGTCCGCTCAAGAGCCTGCTCGTCCTGCCATTCGCGGATGAGTTTCGGATTCCCGCTCAGCAGGACCTCCGGGACCTTCCAGCCTTTGTAGTCGGCGGGTCTCGTGTAAACGGGAGGGGAGAGGAGGCCGTCCTGGAAACTGTCGCTGAGGGCCGAGGTCTCGTCGGACAACGCTCCCGGAATCAGTCTCACGATTGAGTCCGCCAGCAGGGCCGCCGGGATCTCGCCGCCGCTGACCACATAGTCGCCGACGGAGATCTCACGGGTCACCAGATGCTCCCTGATCCGGTGGTCTATCCCTTTGTAATGGCCGCAGAGGAGGATGAGGTTCTCCTTCAGGGAGAGCTCATTGGATATTCCTTGGTTCAGACGCTCGCCGTCGGGGGACATATAGATGACTTCGTCATATTCCCGCTCCGCCTTCAGCTCGTCGATCATTTTCTCCACCGGCTCGATCATCATCACCATCCCCGCGTCGCCGCCGTAGCAGTAGTCATCCACCGTGGCGCGCGGGCCGAGGCCATATTTCCGGATGTTGTGGACGTGTATTTCAACCAGACCTTTCTTGATCGCCCGCCCCACGATCGAGTGGCTCAGCGGGCTGTCCAGAAGCTCCGGAACGACTGTAAGAATGTCAATTCGCATAGAATATTGTTTTTCCTTTTTGCAAAAATAGGGTTTTTAATTGTTTTTTTAGGTATATTTGCGGATAAGTAGAAACTCTTATAATTAAACTGCTTTATGAGTGAAGGTAATATTCCTGAGGTCAACAAGACCTCAGATGTAGAGGAAGCTCCAAAGGCTCTCAATGAGAATGTAGAAGATCTTAAGGCGCAGGAGGTTGCCGAGGAGGTCGTTGACAAGGCTGAAGAGGCCCCACAGGTAGTGGAGAATGTGAATGAAGGAGGCGAGGAAGCCGTTCAGGCCGAGGAAGGCGGAGAGATTCCGGCTGATCTCGGAAGCCTTTCGTTGGCGGAGTTGTCGGATATGTTCGACAAGCTTTCCCAGTCTGACGATAGGATGAAGAGGTACAAGGAGGCTGAGGCCATCAAGTCCGCTTTCTACAAGAAAC
>CAVCRL010000044.1:0-16436 GCA_963604455.1 Lachnospiraceae bacterium
AACTCGCACTGACGGAGACAGTTAACATAATCGGGGTTGTGTAATCTGGCGGCGATAGCCGACTGTTACACAACTAAGCTCCGATTATGTCTAACTTTCGGATTCGAGGGATGAGATTCACACACGCACTTTGGGAGCGGAGTCGGTTATGGTCCCTGTGGGGCGGTGGGGGCAGATGAGGGTCGAGTCTTCCGGCTTTCGGAGAGAAACGGAGAAAGACGGGAGTCTCGACACCGCTACTATATTTCCGCACGAGTTTGAAAAATTCTACCATTTAAAACGTCCTCTGATATAAAAGTTAAGTCCTGGATGGCATCTCATTACTTTTTTTGAGGAAACATACCTCACCCTAACTTCAACTATTTTTGTTATGTTCTTCACTATAATGCAAGAGTCTTCTTTTTCGAAAGCGGCCCTGAGAAAATAAACACTTAAGCAAACTTTTGTATATAAATAAATAAAGCGTATCTTTACGTAGCATAAGTATGCGTTCAATCATACGTGCTCTTATGAATTCACGCTTAGTTTTTGTTATGAAGCAAGCTTGTTTCCATCAAAACTATGTGATTGTTCAAATGCTTGTTTGAGTAATGGTATGAACCTATAAATTAATATTTGTAATATGGCAAAGTTACCTTTCACGGTTTCTGCGAGAACCGCTATGTTGATCGGAGTGGAGAATTTCTCTAATCCAGAAGGTGCTATTGTTGAACTTGTCAAGAATGCCTATGATGCGGATTCTCCTTATTGCTATATCTTATTTGATGTAACTAAATCAGACAAACATTGTTTGTGGATCATTGATTCTGGTGTAGGTATGACCGAGCAGACCATTGTAGATTGTTGGATGCGCATAGGAACTGATGATAAACTAATAAACGCATATTCTCAAAAAGGAAGGATCAAGTCTGGTGCCAAAGGCATTGGAAGATTTGCACTTAACCGTTTAGGAACAAAGGCTCTAATGCTAACACACAATGAATTGGGAGACGTCTTACGTTGGACAGTGGATTGGAATTTGTTTAAAACTTCAGGATTCAATGTAAATGATGTTACTGCAGATATTGAAAAAATTACCATAAATGATATAAATAAGGAAATAGCGTATTTAAACAATCGCTTTGACATTGACATACCAGCATTCTCTACAGGTACAATTTTGAAAGTATCTTCATTATCCGATAATTGGTTTGACCCCAAATTAGATCATTTGTTCAGTTCTCTTCAAGATATCGTACCGCCATTCAACATACCAGCATTCAAGATATGTATGAAAGTTTATGGCTCCACCAAATATGGTTTGGTGGACGTTGCGCCATATGATGATTTTGATTATAAAGTCTCGGCGCACTATGGGAAGAAAAACGGTGAGTGGCAACTCGATGTGGACATTACAAGAAACGAATTGGATATTGAAGCCTTAAGAACAGATTATCGAGCTCTTTTTTCACGAGATGATATGATTTCATACCCTTATCGCTTAAAAGATTTTGAACAAGGAACATTCCGATTAACAATGCCTCTATCAAACCTCAAATTAGACAACGCGAAACGATTGGCTGACCACGAAAAAGAATTAGGCGCATTTCAATTCGATTTTTACTTTGTAAAAGGCTCCATTAGCGACAATAAGGGAGAGTCAGATGAATCCAAGTATCCTTATAGGCTATTTTCTTCATCTATAAGGAGAAATTGGCTAAGAAGAAATGCTGGAGTAAAGATTTACCGTGATAAGTTTCGTGTACGTCCATATGGAGAAAACGGAGATGACTGGTTACATTTGGGCGACAGATATGCGGCAAACCCTATTGGAGCCGGTCAACGTTTTGGTGGTTATCATATCAGGCAAAATCAAATAGTCGGGGCAATCGAGATTTCAAGAATCAATAATCCGTTACTACAAGACAAGTCTGGGCGTGAAGGTCTTCAAGAAAATGTCATCGTCGATCTGTTCAAAGATATATTATTAGGAATAATCAACTTGATGGAAGTAGACAGAAATACAGTCATGTATAATTTGTCACAACTGTATGATACCCTCCATCCTAAAGGTAAAGCAAAAGCAGAAGCGGATGCGGCCATTAATGCAAACGTTGTCAATAGGGAAAGTTATGAAAAAGTCAGTGAAGGTTACAAAGCATTGGTTCAAGAAATCGAGGAGCGTGAAAGTGAGCTACGATTGATGCGAAACCTTGCGAGCACAGGGTTGGTAATTACTTCTTTTGCTCATGAATTACGCAATATTGCAATACTATCAAAAACACGTTCAGAAGACATACGTGAAGCGATAAAGAATGTTATTTCAGAAGAAGAGGTTAACAAGATGGGACTGAGTATTTATGATAACCCATTCTGCTTGGTTGATGACTTACGCGAACAGGACCAAAACATTCGCAGTTGGTTAGAATTTGCCATCAACTCATTAAATAAAGACAAAAGGAAACGTTCTAATTTTTCTTTAGATACATATTTTTCTAATTTTAGCCTTACTTGGCGAAGTGTTTTGAGCGAACTGAACATTGACATTGAGGTAACCGGGTTCTCACCTTTAATGAAAGTGAAAGCATTTACAATAGATTTAGACACCATCTTTAACAATTTGATATCTAATTCAATCTACGCTATTAAGGAAAGAAAAAGCACAACAAATAGGCGGATAAGAGTCATCGGGATATTAGAAGATCCGATGATTCGAATCCTTTTTGAAGATACTGGTATAGGATTATCCAACGAGTACAAGAACAAACCCAACCAAATATTTAATGCCTTTGAGACATCCAAAAGAGATGAAGATGGGAATAAAATTGGCACAGGACTTGGACTATATATTGTAAAGTCCACATTGGCCGAATATAAAGATTCTTCAATATCCATATATCAGCCACAAGAACAGGGATTTGGCATTTGTATTACATTAAGAAAGAAATAATATTATGATACGTTTGGGATACTTAGATGAAAAAAAAGAAAACAGAACTACATTTTCTCGTGTTTTCAAAGACAAATTTGAGGTTATCATGCTTGATGATAACTCAAAATTAGAAACTGTTGATATGGTTATAACTGAGATAGACAATCTTAACCTTGATGCCCTATCCGTTGATTTTCGTTTAGCTGATAGTGGTTGGGTGCCGTACAATGGTGATGAGGTAATTCATGCAATATGGGAGAAGCATCGCTACTTCCCAGTCTTCATGCTAACATCATACGTTGATAATGCATTAGAGAAAATGGATAATGTCTTTCTTGTAAACGACAAAGATGTTCTCTCTGATAGCACAATGGTAGCAATGCTTAAGAAGCAAATATCTAGTTCGGTTGACACTTATCATCGTATCGTAAAAGAGATGAATAACCGTCAAAAGGAATTAGTTGAGAAACAAAGAACTGGTTATCTCGAAGATGACGACGAGAAAGAACTTCTACGCCTGAATGTAGAAATGTATCATATTGATCCAAAGGGGAACCCCATTTCACAAGATATGCTACAGACAACAGGCATAAAGGAGCTACATAAAATGGTCGATTTGACTCAAACATTATTAAGATCAATAAAAGGAGAATAATGGCATTCAGAAATTCTATACCATCACGAACCGTAGAAGTAACGGCAGAAAAAGACTATAAAAAATATCGTGAACAGTTAAGACGTGATTTCAACTGCCGGTGTGGTTATTGCGATGATCGAGATGCACCACGAGTTGAACAATTTGAGATCGATCATTTCGTGCCACAAACGGTAGATACATTGCGAGAGACAGATTATTCCAACTTAGTGTATGCATGTAGGTCTTGTAACAACTCAAAAAGAGCAAAATGGCCCACAGGAGACAAAAAACTACCAAATGATGGAAAACAGGGATGGATAGATCCTTGCGATAAGACATATTCTCAACAATTCGATCGCGACAAATATGGAGGAATTGTTGCTGTTACTGAACTTGGGAAATGGATGTACGATGCTTTAAAACTTTGGAAGCCGCAACATGAAATACTATGGTGTTACGAAAGGATTGAAAGCATTTTACAGGAGGTATCAAATCACCTTGATGAAATTCATAATGAGACTAACTTGAAAAGTATCATTATTCTACACGAAATGAAGGAGGAACTTCTCAATAAACTTTATGTATGACATCTATATTTAGGTTTTTAAGGACTATTCCATCGGAGGAATCGTATATCAATAGTTTATTTATCTCCGCCTTTATCAAGTTAAATGGATTCACATCAAGTATGAGTGACTTCTTGACTTCATATAGAATGGTGGATTCAGATTCCCTTAATAAATTTATTGGAGTTCTTAATCAAGAAACAGATTCATTTAATTTAGAGAAATTGGTAAAGCTCTTCGAATTTGTCATTTCTCCATCAGACAGAATTATCAATGGTGCCATTTATACACCAAAATCCATAAGAAGTCTCATTATCGCCCAATGTTTAGACCGATTAACTGTTGAGCAGTTATATAATGCCAAAGTATGTGACATTTCTTGTGGATGTGGAGGATTTCTTATGGACGTAGCAGAATATATCCACATAAAAACAGGTAAAAATTATGAGTTGATATTCAAAGAGAACATCTATGGCATTGACATTCAAGAATACTCTGTAGAAAGGACAAAAATATTGCTTTCGCTACTTGCTTTAACCTATGGAGAAAACAAAGACTATAATTTTAATGTTCTTCGGGCTGATACTCTTGATTTTCGAACAGATAAATGGAATCAAGAATACTCTTCTTTTGATATAATAGTAGGAAATCCTCCTTATGTTTGTTCTCGCAATGTAAACGATGACACAAAAGCCAAAATGCTTAAATATGAAGTGTCGCATTCTGGTCATCCTGATTTATATATTCCTTTTTTTCAAATAGCAGATGAAATGCTGAAAGACAAGGGTATGTTAGGATATATTACAATGAACACTTTTATTCGTTCTGTAAATGGGCGAAATTTAAGAAAATATTTTTCTTCTAATAAGAAGGATATTTGCATTGTTGATTTTCGTGGATATCAAGTCTTTGATAAAAAAAGCACCTATACCTGTCTTTTCTTTATGAGTAAAGGTACAAAATCTGACACAATTAGTTATTGGGCAAATGAGAATGGAATTTTAATTCGTCCATTCTCATACACATTGGTACCCTACTCATCTCTCAATGATCTAAAAGGATGGAACTTGAATGATAATCACGAAGTGGAAAGAATAGAGGCATTAGGAACTCCTATTGGAAAGTATTGCGCCTCGCGCCATGGTATTGCAACATTAAGCAATAAGACATACATATTCCGACCTATTGACGAGGATGATGAATATTACTATCTTCTTGCCGATAATGTCAAATATCCTATAGAGAAAGTCATCTGTAAAAGAATAGTTAACTCTAATAAGCTAAACTCAAATGTTGATTTCGATGATATTATAGAACAGGTAATATATCCTTATCTGCGCAATGAGGATGGAACTATAACTATCATCAAGGAAGATATAATGAAGAGGCAATACCCTAAAGCCTATCTTTACTTGTATAATAAAAAGCCTGTGTTGGCAGCCAGAGATAAGGGTAGGACAGAAAATTATCCTACATGGTATGCTTATGGTCGCACGCAGTCATTACAGCTACCCCGTTACAAACTTTTCTTCCCAAAATTCGCTAATGGCCCGATCAGGTGCGTCTTAAAAGATGCCCCAGATCTACTTTTATATAACGGAATAGCCTTTGTTAGTAATAGTAGGCAAAAACTCATGATCGTTCAAAAAATTATAGAAAGTAACATTTTTTGGCAATATATCGTAAAGAATGCAAAACCATATTCATCCAATTACTACTCTTTAAGTGGTGTCGATATAAAGAATTTTGGAGTGCCTAGTTTTTCGAAAAAAGAAATAGAGACGCTTATCTCTATAAAAGAGAGAAATAATATTGACACGTGGCTTTCAAACTTCTATAAAAGAAATGAAATATAACATGATGAATTCTAAATATGCCCCCTCATGTTCAAATATTCATATTTTGTTCATCCGTTTGTCAAATATTTAGTCGCAAAGCCACGCATAGGTTTAAGAATTGAATAGGCATAAAGAACTATACTTATACAACTGCATACTATAAATATCAAAAGTTTGTAGTATATTTGCTTTCAAAAGGACTTTGGGAAATGGTTTTGAAAGATGATAACGTTAAGGCTAAGCCTTTTGTGAAATGGGTTGGCGGGAAATCTCAGCTTCTGGATGAGGTGAGACAGTCTCTGCCTGTTGATTTGAGCAGGAGAAAAGGCATTACTTATGTGGAGCCTTTTGTCGGTGGCGGGGCTGTGTTGTTCTGGATTCTTCAGGAGTTTCCGAACATTGAACGGGCCGTTATCAATGACATCAACCGAGAACTTGTTTGCACTTATTCTGTCATCAAGAATAAGGTTGAGGCACTGATCGATGTATTGGCTGAGTACCAGGCATCATATCAGACTCTGGATGATGACGATAGGAAGGATTATTTCCTCGAAAAGCGTAGCCGCTACAATGAGCATCCGGAGAGCGATGTCGAGACTGCTGCATTGTTCATATTCCTGAATAGGACATGCTTTAACGGACTGTATCGAGTCAATTCAAAAGGAGCATTCAATGTTCCGTTTGGGCGGTATGCTAACCCAAAGATTTGTGACGCAGAGACATTGAGGGCTGATTCAGAGCTTCTTAAACGGGTGACGATTCTTTGCGGAGATTTTGCACAGACAGAGAAGTATGCTGATGAGCATTCTGTTTTCTATTTTGATCCTCCTTACAAGCCTATTACGGTGACATCTTCATTCACCTCATATTCAAAGGAGGGGTTTGACGATAAAGAACAGATTCGTTTGAGGGATTTCTGCAATCGCATTGCAGAAAAGAAGGCGTTGTTTGTCGCCAGCAATTCGGATCCGGCAAAGGATACTGCATCAGGTAACTTCTTTGACCATATCTATCAAAGGTTCAGCATCAAACGTGTTTCCGCATCAAGGATGATTAATGCCAATGCGGCTGGACGAGGAAAGTTATCCGAAATAATGATAACCAACATAATATAGCACAATATATAAGGGAGTTTAACGCTTGGCTTGGTGAGTTCCGCAACTCTATTGCCGATTATAAATATTACATTGACTTTCCCAAAGTGTTTGCCAATGTTGATGCGATCAAGATTGAACTGAACATTCTTAATTCATTGATCGGGTCTCGAAATATCGAGGCTGAGTTTGAAAATCTCATCGACCGTTACCCGGAGACGCTAAAGTGTATTCCAATACTTCTGGCTAAACGCGAGATGGATATTTTCGCAAGGGATGAGGAAGGACAGTTCTGCTATAATTTCGCAACAAGGAACTATCCAACATCTCAATATAAGGTCTTTATGAGAAAGACTGGATTGTTCGATCTTATGGAGAATCATCTGATTAATAATCTGGTGGACTATGTGACTGGTGTCGAGACTGGACTTGATTCCAACGGACGCAAGAATCGTGGTGGTCATTTGATGGAAGATCTTGTTGAGAGTTATCTCATACAAGCTGGCCTTGTAAAAGATGAGACTTATTTCAAGGAAATGTATATTCACGAGATTGAGAAAAAGTGGAACGTAGATCTGTCTTCAATCTCCAATAACGGAAGTGCTGAGAAGAGATTCGATTTTGTCATCAAATGTCCGAATATGATTTATGGCATTGAGACAAACTTCTATTCCAGTCCCGGGTCCAAGCTGAATGAGACAGCGCGGAGTTATAAGACAATAACATTGGAGACCCAGGATTTGGATTTCTTCAAATTTGTGTGGTTCACTGATGGGCAAGGATGGGTAAATGCCCGGAACAATCTGAAAGAGACTTTCGACGTCCTTGATAATCTCTATAATATCAAGGATTTGGAAGACGGCGTTATTTCAAAGCTGATTCAGGAATGATTACACCTTTCTTCAAGTCCGGGAATAAGGATTTCACTTTGGTTAAAGGAAATTGTATCGAACTTATGTCTCAATTTGAGTTTAAGTTTGATATGATTTTTGCAGATCCGCCATACCACCTGTCTAATGGGGGCATCAGCATTCAGAGTGGAAAAATGGTGTCTGTGAATAAAGGAGACTGGGATAAATCTAAGGGATTTGAGGAAGACTACCTCTTTGACAAGGCTTGGCTTTCGGCTTGTCGTGAAAAGCTAAAGAGTAACGGAACAATCTGGGTAAGTGGAACTTATCACAACATCTTTTCTATTGCACGATGTCTGACGGAACTTGGATTCAAGATTCTGAATTGCATTACTTGGGTAAAGACCAATCCCCCACCTAACCTTTCGTGTAGGTATTTCACATACTCCGCTGAATATATCCTTTGGGCTCGGAAGGAGCAGAAAGTCGCTCACTACTTCAATTATGAGCTGATGAAGGAAATAAATGGTGGTACACAGATGCGTGATGTGTGGACGCTTCCTGCTATAGCACGATGGGAGAAATCGTGTGGAAAGCATCCTACGCAGAAGCCTTTATGCGTACTTTCAAGGATTATTCAGGCTTCCACGGAACCGGGAGCTTGGGTATTGGATCCATTTACCGGCAGTAGCACGACAGGCATAGCAGCCAACCTGCTGGGGCGCAGATTTTTGGGAATAGATATGGAGGATAAGTTTCTAGAGATCAGCAAGGCTCGCAGAGAAGAACTTGACAATTGGTCTCTTCGTACTGAATATCTGGAGAAACTGCAAAAACAGGCTAAACTCTTCGAGGATAAGGATATTCGTGTCCTCAGCGAGCCGCCTGTTTATTATGGTGCAGGGTTGCCGTTCTAGTATTCCCTATGATTGATTGCCAAGTTCAAGAGGTTTCGGTAGTTCTTTTTACCTTCTATACATTCTTTCGTCCAAACAAGGGAATACTTAAATTGATGAGCATCTTGATTCTGTTTCTCACACAAGCAGAAAAGTTCCAATATCAATGCCAACCCGCCTATTGACAGAGTGCCAGGGACATTAACATTCGCGTAGGCTCTCTCGATGTGTTCCAATGATGTTGGAGTATAGTCTCTACGCTCTTCCACAGAGCGAAACGGAGTACACGTATCATAGAATGAAGAGAAGTAATCAAGTATGGCCTTCATTTCTTCCGGAAAATGTTGTGCCTTTAGAAGCACATCTACAATCCAGTCAACGTGAGGCAGCAAGACAGGTTTTGCATCCTCTCCAGGGTTAAGATATTTCACCCGGAAATCAAGTTCAGGTTTTTCTCCTCTGTTACCTTGGAACATACCGATTAGCGTTCCATCTTGTGTGGCGAATGTATGGATGGCCTCTTCATTACCACGAACCATTCGCATTTTACCGTCTCTGTAATAATCTGGGTTATAAGTCATAGCGTATCATTGTTAAGTAATTCGCATATAGAGACATTCAAAGCCTTAGCAATCTTTTCCATATTGCAAAGCGTAATATTCTTTTCGGCACGTTCAATCATACCGATGTATGTGCGGTGAACACCGGCCTTGTCCGCAAGCTGTTCTTGCGACAGGCCAAGTGCCTTTCGGTGCTGTTGGACGCTTTGGCCAAAATGCAGCAAAATAGGCTGTTTATCCATTTTAAGTGTTGTTCTTGCTTTACTTGACAAAAGTATAAATATATACTAAAGTTATCAACATACTATAATTAGCATAGCAGGATAATAACCTGATTGTCATAGTCATTTCAGGAAGAGGCTTCTTGATTTGTGCAAGCGGTACTTGCACGATTTGAGCATATTACTCTGCCAACTTTGACACAGCTAATGGCAGAGTAAATGACACAGTAAATGATGTCGCGCATCAAGGTGTTTACTGCCTTTTCGGGGACTTGACCAAGATGAGCTCTTTGCAGTGGTTCAGGAGCCAGTGTTCGAAGATTGATATGCGGTTGTAACTCCAGACGTGGCGGCTAACATCCTCGCGGAGGTCGTGTTCTATCCAGTCTTCATTGTAGCCGTACTTCTTGAGGTAATCGACATAATTGCGTAGGCTTGCTTTGACTTGGCTTTCGCAGGACTTGCCGAAATGCTTCCGGCAGCCGCCTACTACATATTTCTGTGCTTGTTCCACACGAGGAAGGCAACTGATGTATGAATATGCCGAAATCGCCCTCACAAACAAGATCTTGCTTTCTGGTGTGATGATACCGTTTTTGATTTTTATTTTGTCATAGTAGGCATCTTCAAGGACTTCAAGAACTGTTATGAAGCCGAATCTGTAAACAGTCCGTTCTATTCGGAATGTATCTGTTCTATCAAGAAGGAAGTCCGGACAAAGGAGACTGTTGACATATTTAATGATCTCATTCGTCTGCTGTTTGAAGAACATTCTGTCGCCGTATTTTTCGGACAACATCTGTTCCAGTTGCGCTTTACGCTCTTCAATGAAACTGAATGGCTCGGTAATGCGGCGACCTTGTGAGGCGTTGAGGCAGGAAACGCACAGAGTTCTCAGATTGGTAGGATGGTTTTCATCAGGTTGGCCTGGGTACAGTGATTGGACTCCAAGATAGATGTCGGGGACTCCTGCCGCACAGTTTGTGCATTTGAAGTCGTCCCGTGATAGTATCTGAAGTTTCAGTTTGGGTGAGATATTAGCTTCGTATTCCATTATGTTGTTAGTTGATGTCTGAAGATGGTCGCTCTGATGGTTAACAGATGCCCCCCGAACACTCCTTTCCCAATACAAGTCTATATCAATCACACGGAGATTCAACTTGTAGTTTTAGTTGAATCAAATTTATCTATCTGCTTTGTTCTTGTGCGATAAAGGTAGTCAAACGAATCAACATTCTATCATATTCCGTCATAAAATCGTGTGAGAATCTTCACCTTACGCATCATCGGACAGTTTGTAGATGCCAGAAAGATGCAAATCCAAATCTTCAATTAGGCCCATAACGTTATCAAGATATTCCGGAGAGATGTATTTCCGGAGTTCTTTCAGGAGTGGAGGTTCGGGATCGGATGCTTTTGAGTTTTGGGCATTGTTCTGCTTCCAACGGATGAGGATATCCGCTATGTCGGATCCCATTGCCTTGTCTTGTTCTGTGGCAGTGCGTTGGAGGTAGTCGGAAACTTGAATATTCAGGTGTAGGCGTTCGGCGCATTTCTGAACCCATTTGTCGTAGCCGTCCGTGTCTGGAAAGGCTACGACCGTGCGTCCTCGCAGGATTTCGACTTTGTCTCCGAGCTGGGTCTTTCCTCCGACTGCCACCCACACGCATTGAGGCATAAGAGCGGAGCAGATTATCGCTGTCTTTTCGGCCTCAACGAGAGCCACGGGTTTGTCGGGATATTTGCTTAGGAGATGTTCTCCGAAAAGACATTGGGTCAGTTCCCATTCTTTCGGGAGGAGATTCTGTTGTTTGAGGATGGAGTGGATCCAGGTGATTGGAGTTTTCGTTTCCGGGTCTTTGATGCGGTGGCCTGTTTCGGGGTCGTATTTCATCACCTTGCCGGTCCGGCATTGTCCTTTCAAGTCTATTTGATAGAAGATGGTGTCGGAGGATCTGGTTACTCCGATGTAATATTCATCGACAAGATGTCTGACTGTCTCTGTGTCAAACAGTGTGAGCAGAAACGTGATAAAGTCGCTTTGTGGACGAAGGCGGATAGTTTTGCGGACTAATGTCATCGGGATTGTGCATATTGGCCGTGCATACTGTTTGGGTGTTATGGTGGTTCTTATCCGTTGAGGCATGGGGTTGTGCCTATCGTATTTCCGGGGTTCTTTCCAATCGGGTTCGGACGGTGGATAGAGGCAGTAGCCGCAGGAGGATTCGTGGTCACAGCGGCCGTATTTTTCAGGGTCGACGGGACGGTCTTCCTCATCGACATACGGGGCGAAGCAATGCTTGCGCCCGCAGGATGGGCAGGTGAGCCGGGTTCTGATGCCGGCATATTTTAGAAGATGATAGTGGTATTTCATTGTCAGTCGATGTCTTTGAACGGAAGTCTTGTCTCTTGTGATTGTTGTATCGGGTGTATCGTTTGTATCGGATGCGATACAGTCGATACACCTGATACACTGGGGTCTTCTTCGGTGCGGAATGATTCAAGCGTGATGTTTTCCTCTTTGGCTTTCTTGAGCTGGCGTTGGACTTTGCCGAGGGAGATGCCGAGGGTTCGGGCGATATCCCGGAGGGATTTGCCTTGTGATTGCAGTTTGAGGATGTCCTCGATGTATTTCAGGCCATCGTCCGCTTCGGCGTTCCTTAGATGATGGCATTCTTGGTCGAATCCTTGCTGTTCAAAGCGAAGGAAGCCATTCTCCTTGTTGATATCATAGACTATCACGTTGTCGGCATCGTATTGGTAGCCGCCTGTGCGGACCTTGACCTGTTTGAGGTAGCGGAGGTTGCTGTCTTTCGCGCTGCGGGCAAGGGCTATTCCGGCATCAAAGAAGTTTATGAGTTTGGCGGATCCAGCTAGGTCGTTCTGCGTTATGGGTTCATAGCCACGACGTTTTGGAGTGTGGGCGATAATGACCGTCGTGAGGTTGTATTTCTTTTTGAGGCGGATCAGCTTCATCATAAAGCTGCCAGCGGTGGAGCCTTTCTCGGAGTCGTTGCAAATGAACGTTATGTTGTCTACCACGAAGAAACGGGTACCTTGGATGGCGGCTTCTTCTATGGATGCGAGTATTTCTTCTTCAAGGTCGGAGCCTACAATAAGTTCGGGGTCGATCTCCGCTCTGGAGAAGTTGTCCGGAAATATGTGGCGGTAGCCTGTGGCCGGGTCGGTATAGCGCATCTGGAACTGCTTGCCGGAAAGTTCGAGGTCAAGGTACAGGACTTTTTCCTCTCGGGCAATCTCTTCGGCTATCTGAGTGGCGAATATGGATTTGCCGACATTGCTTGATGCGAATATGACGGTGTTTTCATATTGGACTATCAGGCCGTTGAAATATGTCTTTGGGTCTGGGGTGTTGATGCTGTCTTCTATCCAGGCATTTGCCGGTTTGATTGAGAGAAGTCCGACTCGGCGAGGCGCTTTCCGGGCGTTGTCAACTTCTGCGAGGATAGCTTCCACCGGAGTGGGTTCCCAGTGGGGGCTTTCTGTTGAGGTGGTGTGGTTATCTGACATTGCACTTGCCTTCATTTGTCATTTCTTCTTTTGTTGAACAACTCAAGTGCGAGATCCGCATCAACCACGATTTTACGGCCGTTCTGGCGAACGGCTTCTTTAATTATCGTGTCCTTATAGCGTTGAGCAGTGACGTGGGAGCAGCCAAAAAGACTTCTGATTCCGTTCAGGCCATAGACCAGGCGGTGGTTTGCCTTGACCGGTTGTTCTGGTGCTTCGTTATTGTCCTGTGACAATGCGGCTTTGAGCCGGTCATCAATGATTGAAGTGAACTCTTCTACCGTCAGTGAGTAAAGAGGGGTGTCTATTCCGATTCCCATAATCTTGAATTTTTATAAAATTATGGCTTCGGAGAAAGGTGACAAGCGGACTCCTCTGCCACTACGGAACATCACGCAAGTAATGTCACTTCGCTTGCGGCTTCCGATGTGGCAAAGTTCAGGATAATAAAGTGGGATTCGGGTTACAAACTGGTTGTGTCAGGGTTGTAATCGGGTTGTCTTCGGGGTACAGTTTTCGACAATTTACTCATGGACAGAAAGTTGGCTAATGATTCTTGTATTCCGAATAAAGGTCGGCAATTGTTTTTGAGATTGCCTTGCCATTCATTTTGTCATAGGCTTGTCGAAGATTCGATACGTTCCATAGACGTTCGAACACGTTCCAGCAGATTCTGTCGCCTTTGTCAAGATCGAGCAGGCCGGAGAGGACAAAGGCGACTTCCGCCATAGTCCTCTTGTTGGTTTTGTCTTTCCAGTCAAGGTCCTCGCTGCAGAACTGAGGGACGAGACGGCTCAGATATTCCTTGGCTTTGTCGTTGTCCAACTGTGGTGGCAGCGGGAGGGTTGTCTTCTGGGTGCCGAGAATTGCTGTGATGTTGTATCGGTCGGAATATTCAATCTTTTCTCGGAGACTCTGGGCATATTTATAGAATGCGGCCTCTTCTACACCATAGTTGAGGCAGTCCAAAGGACATTCTTTCTGGATATACGGTTTGAATGAATCCAGACAGCTGTCTATCAATGTCAAAAGGAGTTTGGTTTTATTGTCAAAGTCCGCAAAGTCAAACAAGTGGATGAATGCGTTGAGGGATTCATCTTCGTAGTTGTCAGTGATGCGCTCCCAATCTATCTGGTGGAGGTTGGTTATCGTGCCGTTGAGGATTTGGGCTTTGACCTGAAGGCGATAGCGGGCATTGTCCTCACTTCCTTCTTTGGTGTTGCTCTGGTGTCTCATATTCGTTAGTCTTTAAGTCCCATTTCAAAGATGGCCATCTGCTCGGCCTTGACTTTCTCGGCAATGTCGATGTAGGGTTTCATTGCTTTGTAGTCGGAGTGGCCAGTCCATTTCATCACTACTTGCGGAGGTATGCCTTGAGAGAGGGCGAAACAGATGAATGTTCTGCGTCCTGCGTGGGTGCCGATGAGCGTATATTTAGGGACGAGCTCCTCAACTTTTTGCCCGGCACGGTAGAATGTTCTTGAGATCAGTTCATTGAAGCCGCAGAGTTCACAGAGGTCTTTGAGGTAGTAGTTCATCTTCTGGTTTGAGATGACCGGAAGTGCAAGGTTGCCCTTAAATATTTCTGTCTCGTATTTCTTCAATATCGCCTGTGCGTAGCTGTTCAGTTCTATGGTGAGCCTGTCGTTTGTTTTCTGGGTCACAACGGTTATTGTGTTGTTTTCGATATCAGAACGGCGAAGGTTTGCCATATCGGAGTAGCGGAGGCTCGTAAAGCAGCAGAAGCAGAACAGGTCACGGGTCTTGGCGAGTGCTCCGGATTCATTGACCCGCTTTTGGTATTTGTTGCCTTCCGCATCGCATAATTCCACCATTGTACCGCTCTCTGGAATCTTGTAGTTATACAGTTTTATGAGTTCTTCCTTCCGGAGGAATATGACAGGCTTTTCCAACACCTTGAATTTCGGGCGGTATTTATTCACCGTGTCATCCTTGCAGTAGCCTTTGCGGATGGCCCAGTTCAGGAACCATTTGAGGTTGTTGTATTGCTTCTGGACTGTTTTTTCTTCGAGATTCTGCTTGACGCGGAGGAAGTGTATGAATTTGTTGAGGCCGTTTTCATTGAAGTCGTCAAATGAGATCCGTCTGCTGAATTTGCCGAGGTGCATAGAGAAGGTTTTCCATACCTGCAAAGTAGCGTATGCCCATTGACTTGCTATTCGTTGTTCGTTTATGAATTCTTTCAGGTGATCGAACACTGAAATGGCCTTGGGGGCCTGCGATTCCGTTTCCTCCACCAGTTGTGTACGTCCAAGAGCCACATTGAGCTGTTCCATCAGATCTTCCTTGGTCGGCAGTTTGGTAAGGTTATTTTCATAGTTGTCCAGAGTTGTCTTTATGGCAAGCATTTTTGCGTTGAGTTCATTGCCTTTCACGCCATTGGAGTTGACGGTGTTCGGGATGATGTAATGCAGGGCTTTTGTCTCCTTTGCTTTGCGGACCGGGTCTTCCAGAGCGGCGACCCATTTGTCTTTTGATATGGAATAGCCGAAAGAAGTCTGCACTCTCACTCCTTTGATGCAGATGGAGACTCTTATCGGGTGTTCGCCGTGTTTGTTCGGGCGGGAATCGAGCATAAATATTACTGCCATAATCTTTTAAATCTTGGTTAATGACATAAATTCTTACGCTCAAATTTACGCTCATTTTTTGATATATCCTAATGAATTTTGATAAATCGTAGTTTAATGTAAAATGTTGTTGATTATGGTTTTATGTTATTATGTCGAACTTGAATTTATATTGTAGATATTCCGCCTATCTCCACAATATTGATTAAATATCAGCGACTTAGAGGTTTTGCTAACAGATTTACAAACACATTCTGTTCGTTCTTGTTTGTAAAACCTCATTAGTTTGTACCAGTTTTTACCATACTGTTTTCATCAGTTTCAGAAGAAACTTTCCGCCAATTCCTATACTGAAAAGCAGACCGAGAGCCATCCGCCTGTTTTGTGAGGATAGAGTTTCGGGCAGCAAGAAGCCACGGCCAATGCTGTCAGAAATATGATTTTGAAGTTCATTGTACTGATGTTTAATGATTTGTATTAACTTTGCAATCGAAAACGAGTTTGATATATGAAGAACAAGAAACTGCGGATCACCGAAAAGGACTTTCTTCTGGCCAACCGCAGGGCTTCGAGAGCGGAAGAAATCGAGAAGTACGGGAAACAGATCCTGATGAGGTCAATCACCCACAAGTCGAAAAAGGTCTATGACCGCAAGCGTCTGAAAAAGGCAGGCATCAACTACAACGATGACCTGCCTTTATTCATTTCTGCCGCTTGCACAAATTGAGTATAGATTTACT